>VGSO01000457.1 GCA_016874945.1 Deltaproteobacteria bacterium | reverse complement strand
CACTCCCGGGAGATGTGGACGATGATTTGTGTTTGGCCCACGCCCACGGCTTCAAATTCCAGCCGGATCCGGCCGAAATCTCCCAACCGTCGAGCGGGGCCGGATTCGGGAGGAACTTCTCGGGTTGCCGTCAGCTTTAGGATCTGGATATCATAAAGGGGTGAAATAATAGTGTAACCCCCACTGGCCGGGTTACGCAGATCCAGCACCAGCCTGTCTCCCAGTTTCAAGGAAACGCTATTCCCCGTATCTTTTTCAGTGAGCGCCTGGGCCGCCGGAGCCTCGCCGGACCAGGCCATACTTCCCCCAAAGACCAGGGTCATTAAGAGCGCAAAAAAAATCCCCAGGCGCATAAGTCACTCTTTCCCCCAGATATTTTATTTTTCAAACCCTTTGAAGTCAATCAAAATGCCTTTATTGCTTTGAAAAGTTCAAGATGCACAGGATAGAAAGCCTGTGCCACCAAACTTTTCATTGTTTTGAGAGAGCCGAAGGCTCATGAGCGACTGTTCAGGTGGTATTTCATTACTATTACGCTGCCATCAGCCGAAGTTCCGGGCGACCAAGTGTCCAGTTTCTTCTTATAGGTATTTTTTGCCCATTAAATAATCGGTATTTTTGCCTATTGTCTCCCACTACGGGAGCGACTAAGTTAGCTTTGGATTCGGCATCAGCCTCCGAATTCAATAACTTTCAAAAATATTAAGTAACAACTTATAATCCAATAATCATTCTTAAACAAGGAGTTTGTTATGGCGGAACTTATTGAAAAGATTCACGGCGGCTATCGGGTGGACGGCCTGGAGTTGATGGCGGGCAACTGCGGCTGCGGCGGCCTCACCGGCCCCGGCGGCTCGGGGGTGGGGGATTGCTGCTTCACTTTCTCCCGGGTGAAAAAGGACGGCCAGACCATCAGTTATTTCGGCAAGTACACCACTCCCAACACCACCAATAACTATGAATGGGGTTACCGGATCAAAAAGGACGGCGCGGCGGTGGACGTAAAGATGCTGGACACCCGGAGCCCCAAGACCTTCAAGTTCGGCGGCCATAGGCCGCCGCCGGTGTCGGCCTGGCAGGCCCGGGGCTGGCAGGTGGAATACCAGTTTGAGCGGCCGGTGGAGGGCACCGGCGAACCCCTGCCCGAATGGTGAGACAACCCCGAGTCCGCTTGCGTCCGGCCGGACATTACCCGGAAGGAGGGCAAAGGACGGTCTCCGGCCCATTAGGGTTTCACAGGAATCATCGCGGTTAGATAAAGGGGGAGTAACCGCGTTCCCCATATAAACGCCCCCCTGAAGGGGTTAGGGGGGGCGTTTATTTATAGGGGATCAGCGGGCCGGGATTAGGGAATAGGTGATAGGGGCTTATATCCATTAATAGCCAACAATCCTGGTCTCTGACCTTAAAACCTGAAACCTGACCCCTAAAACCTGAAACCTGAAACCTAATCCCTATTCCCTATCCCTCCCTTTTTTCTTCGCGGGCGCCGGCTTACCCGGTTTGGGCAGGCCCAACAGTTTGTCCT
>VGSO01000456.1 GCA_016874945.1 Deltaproteobacteria bacterium | reverse complement strand
TCAGGGCCAAATCGGTGCCCGGGCGGATCATCCAGTAGCGGTCCGCCTTGGCAGCGGTGACGCTCACCCGGGGGTCGATATAGGTAAGCTTGGCCCCTTTTTCCATGGCCTTGAGCAAATTGTTGATGGGCGCGATTTCCAGGGCCTCGAAGAGGTTGCGCCCGTACATGACAATGTGCCGGGTGTTGGCGTAATCGATGCCCACCTCCGCGTCAGTGAAACCCGTCAAGCTGCGAAACGCAGTGTTCACCGAGCCCTTGCACAGGGCGTCATGGGTGAAGTGGTTGGGGGAGCCGATGGCCTTCACGAAGGTCTTGCTGATATGGGTGTTGAGGTTGGTGCGCTCGCCCATGATCACACTCTCGGGGCCGTGCTCCTGAATAACGGTTTTCAGCTTATCGGCCACGTAATCCAGGGCTTCGTCCCAACTTGCCCGGCGCCACTGGCCCGCGCCCCGGGGCCCGGTGCGGATCATGGGATACTGGGGCCGCTCGTGGTCGTGGAGCAGGGCCAGGCCCGCGGAGCCTTTGGCGCACAAGGCCCCTTCGATCCCGGGAACATGGGGGTTTCCCTGAATCCACACCACGTCGTCGTTGGCCACCACCACCTCGATGGGGCAGCGCACCGTACACATGAAACAGATGCTGTATACTTTATTCGCCATGAACGACCTCTTCTTGCTTTTATATTGCCATATTACTGTTTAGATAAATATATTATCATACTACCAGGATCAATCCCCGGATCGATTTGATGGAGGACTCACCGTGATGCCCATGGACTCTGAATTACCAGAATTTTTCAGGCGATCCCGATCCTTTTTGTAAGTGTCCAGAATCACCTGAATCCGGCGAAAATAGGGGAGCCGGCGCTTAATCCGTTTGAAGGCCAGGAACGCCCCGATATAGAGAAGGATGAACACCCCCATGTATCCCAGGGAAATGGAGGTGAGAGGGATGGGGAACTCCACCTCGGCAAACCGGGGCTGCATCCAGGCCAGGGGGATGAAGGCCGGCCAGAGCCGGGCGGCGGACAGGCCCAACTGGAGGAAAAAGGACTTGCCGAACGCGTCGTTGCCCAGCTTGTTGACGCTGCGGTAAGTCTCTTTATCCCCGGCCTTCAAGGCTTCTATTGATAACTGATAGTATTTGTCCACTTCGGCATTGATCCGGTCAATATGATTCCTCATGGCCAGGAAGAGCAGGGAAATGGTGAATTCCCCGATGATGACGGCAATAAAGGCCAGGACCAGGGTGCCGAAGAAAAAGTCCGCCCAGGCGTACCCGGTGATCCGGTAAAGCCAGATAAGATATGGGTCAAGTTTGAGGAAGATCCAGGGCATTTCCATATAAGGCAGGTTTCAGGTTTCAGCTTTCAGGTTTTAGGTTTTAGGTTTTAGGTTTCACGTTTTGGGTTTTGGGTGCGGTTTCCAGCCTCCATGCCAAAGCCACTTTTCATCTGTTTGTTGTCAACGTTGGAGATTAATGGCCGTGGGAAAAGCTGGTTACTCCCCCGGCCCCTAATCCCTAACTGTAATGACATCTTACG
>VGSO01000455.1 GCA_016874945.1 Deltaproteobacteria bacterium | reverse complement strand
GCTGGCGGCGGCGAAATCCGAGGAGCAAATTATTGCGGCCCTGGGGCTGCTGTGGCCGGTGCTCGTCAGTTATGCCATCAGCTTCCTGGCCCTGGGGCTTTATTGGAACAGCCACCACGCCCTGGGGCATTTCTTGGAAAGGACGGACACGCGCCAATTGTGGCTTAATCTAACCTTTCTTTTTTGTGTCTCGCTGATTCCCTTCTCCGCCGGGATGCTGGGGGAGAAATTCGGCCTGCGCTCCGCCGCCATTATTTATGGCGTCAATCTTAGCGCCGCTTCCCTGATGATGTTTCTGTCGTGGCGGTGCGCTTTGGATCTCAGGCATTTGGTTCAGCCCGACTTCGACCCTGCCTCACGCTTGTACATATACCGACTTCATTTGAGTATGACGATTATTTATCTGGCGGCGGCGGCGGTCGCTTTTCTGAGTCCGGTGGTCTCCTTCTGGGCTTATGTGCTCATCGCTTTAATCTATCTGGGGTTACAACTACTTGCTCCCGTCACCGAACGCCCATCCCGGGCTTCACATTAAAAGAGGACGCCATGAACAGCATTTATGCCAACATCATGGAAGCCCTGGGGCGGACTCCCCTGGTGCGGTTCAACACCTTAGGCAAAGGCTTGCCGGGAACCATTCTGGGCAAGATGGAATCCATGAATCCCCTGGGCAGCGTCAAGGACCGCATCGGGGTATCCATGATCGAAGCCGCAGAGAAACAGGGCCTCATCCGTCCCGACACCCTCATTGTAGAGCCTACCAGCGGCAACACCGGCATCGCCCTGGCCTTTGTCTGCGCCGCCAAGAAATACCGCCTCCTGCTCACCATGCCGGAAACCATGAGCCTGGAGCGCCGCAAATTGCTCAAGCACCTGGGCGCGGATCTGGTCCTCACCCCCGGAACCCAGGGCATGACCGGCGCGGTGAACCGGGCCAGGGAAATCCTGGCGGAAACTCCCGGCGCCTACATGCCCAACCAGTTTGCCAACCCGGCCAACCCGGAGATTCACCGGCGCACCACGGCGGAAGAGATCTGGCAGGATACCGGGGGCCAGGTGGACATTCTGATTTCCGGCGTGGGCACCGGCGGCACCATCACCGGGGTGGCGGAGGTGATCAAGGCCCGCAAACCTTCGTTTCAGGCCGTGGCCGTGGAGCCGGCCGCGTCGCCGGTGCTCTCCGGCGGCCAGCCCGGGCCCCACAAAATCCAGGGCATCGGGGCGGGATTTGTCCCGGAAATTTTGAATATCAAAATAATTGATGAAATCGTCACCGTGACCAACGACGAGGCCTTCGCCATCGCCCGGGAGGTGGCTAAGATGGAGGGCATCCTCTGCGGCATCTCCTCCGGGGCCGCGGTTTTTGCAGCCCTCCAAGTGGCCGCCCGGTCGGAGAATAAGGGGAAGCTCATCGTGGCCGTCATCCCCAGCACCGGGGAGCGGTATCTGACCACGGACCTTTTTATAGAACAATAAGATTCACCACAGAGACACTGGGGACATGGAGATTTTAAAAATTGGCGCTTAAAGCGCCAATTTTTAAATGTTTTA
>VGSO01000454.1 GCA_016874945.1 Deltaproteobacteria bacterium | reverse complement strand
GACCCGGTGAAGAACAGGGATTCTTCTGGGACCTGTTCAGGCCAAAGCTTGACGTAGCTCTTCTTCAGCCGGCCGCCGTCTTCCGGGTAGATAGGCAGCCATCGGAGCAACTCCTGAACCTTGGCGGCCGTCTCGCTGGGCACTGCGGAGACCACCAGGTTGTCCCACTCCACCTCATGTTCCAGGTGATCCAGGGGACTGACGAACGTGACAAATCCGGACTGGACTACCGGATGCACCTCCGGGATATAGGACTGGAGACCGATGCCGTGAGCCCGGGCTTCCACCAGGTCGGCGCCGGTGAGAGGCAGCGCGATATTGGCCGGGTAGAGGACCGTGGGCTTCACCTGGGGGTTCTCCCGGGCCAGCATCAGGCTGTTGCGCCAGGCAGCCACCGCGGCGAATTTCTGGGCCGCTTTACCGTGCTCGGGACTGTTGATCCAAAAAAGCATCTTGCCGGGTTTAACTTCCCCCTCTGCCAGGCGTTCTTCCAACTCCAGGAGATCGCTCACCCGTTCTCCACCTCCGATGGCGGCCAGGTCGGCGGAGGCGAACTCCCGGTCCAGGGCCACCACCAGGGCGACGCCGGTCAATTCGCTTACCGAACCGTCAGGTTGGCCCAGACCCAGGTGATAATCGCCCACGCCGCCGATCAGGTACTCTATGGGCTGTTCGGGGACTACCCGCACCAGGGGGCTGGTGAATACCTCCCGAAGAAGATCCGCCAGCTCCCCGAAGAAGATGCGGCTGCCGGGAAAGGTTCGGGGAAGCAGTTTCAGAACCTGGTCCGGAGTGCCGCCCTGGGAAACTATCACGCTCTCCATCCCACGGCGGGCCAGTTCCCGGGCTGCGGTGAAGGCGGAGACGCCGCCTCCCAGGATGAGGGCCGGTCCCTCGAAGCTCACGGATACGGGTTCATAGGGCTCCAGAAGCTTGAGGCTGGCTACGCCGCCGCCGATTAAAGCCGCGGCCTTGCGGGCCAGCTCCTGGGGGCTGGCTTCATGGACCGCGGCCACATGGTCCTTCAGATTGATCATCTCCACCTGGTGCTTTTGGATCCCCACCGGGGCCAACCCCCCGGTGAATCTCTTTTTCATCACCCGGGAGGAGCAGCCTCCCACCAGGATGCGGTCCAACCCCCTGGCCTGGACTTCCTGCTGCATGGCCGCCAGTCCGGGAGCCAGGCACGGATGGGGGTACACGCCCAGGTGGGCCCAGGCCGCGTATCGAAGCAGGTCACACAAGTGTGGCATGTCGATGCGGCGGCTGATCTTGCCCCCGCACTCACACAGGAAAATTCCAATTTTGTTCTCGGCGTTCATGGCGTTCTCCTTCTTTTTCGCGGACTGGGGGTCAAACGCGCTTATCCCTTGACCCGCTGGAATACCTGTTCCATGGCCCCCGTGGGACAGACGTAGACACAGGTGCCGCACCCCAGGCATTCTTTGCTAGGCGCATGGAAGGGGCTGGTGATCTCTTTCCGCAGGCCCCGGTTGCCGAAGGTGAGGGCCTGCACGCCCACCACTTCCTGGCAGGTCCTGACGCACAAACCGCAGAGGTGGC
>VGSO01000453.1 GCA_016874945.1 Deltaproteobacteria bacterium | reverse complement strand
CTTTTTAGGTGAGGCAAATTTTTTTTGGAAAAAATGAAAAAAAGGCGCGATTTTTTTTGAAGAATAGTGTATTCAAAGTCTTGTGGAAACAAGGCCGATTAGTCCAGAGATTTGGGCGAAACTGCCGCCCGAGGTGCAGGCTTACATCCTGTTCCTGGAGAATGCCTTGCGCCAAGCTCTGGAAAGAAATGCCCAGCTGGAGCAGCGGGTCAACGAGTTGGAGGCCAGGCTTCATCGCCATTCCGGCAACTCCTCTCAGCCTCCCTCGCAAGACCCGCCTCAGGCCCCCAGGAACCGAAAGGAACAAAGCGGACGCCAGCCGGGCGGTCAAAAAGGACACCAGGGGAACCATCGGGAGTTGGCGCCCCCCGAGAAGGTCAATAAGATCGTGGAGCACCGGGCGGAAGAGTGTCCGCACTGCCGCAGTGCTCTCACGCACGCGGCGGCCAGGCCGGCTCCTCCCGTGGAGCGGCGCCAGGTCTGGGAACTGCCTGAAATTCACCCGGTCATTACCGAACACCGGTTGGTGGCCGGCTGGTGTTGCCATTGCCAGACCTGGGTGAAACCGGACTGGCCGGCTGAAGTCGGCAGAAGCGCCTTCGGCCCCCGGCTGCAAGCCTGGGTCGCCATTCTCACCGGGCGCTTCCGCCAAAGCCGCCGGCAGGTGGTGGAACTGTTGCGGGAACTGTGCGGCGTGAGTGTCAGCCTGGGCAGCATCCAGAGTCTGTGTGAAGAGACCTCTGAGGCTCTGGCCGCACCCTACCAGGAGGCCAAGGAGGCGGTGGCCCAGGCCGAGATGGCGCATCTGGATGAAACCGGCTGGAAGGAAAAGGGGAAACGCCATTGGCTGTGGGTGGCGGTAACCAGGCTGGCCACCGTCTTTCTGGTCTCGTGCAGCCGAGGCCGCCAGGCCCTCAAGGAGCTGATAGGAGAATCCTTCGAGGGTATTCTCCATAGTGATCGCTGGGGCGCCTATAATATCGTGGACCCTTTCCAGCGCCAGCTCTGTTGGGCGCACCTGAAGCGGGATTTTCAAGCGCTCTCGGAGCGCCAGACCCGGGCCGGACCGCTGGGGGCATGGGGACTGAGGGAGATCAAACGGCTCTTTGCCGCCTGGCGCCGGTATCAGGCCGGCGAGATCACTCGGGCCGAGATGCAGTGGCAACTGGCGCCGGTGCGGACCCGTCTGGGGAGACTTCTGCGCCTGGGAGCCTCCTGTGGCGACCCCAAGGCCCAAGCCTTGTGTCGCAATCTCTTGAAGCTGTGGCCGGCCTTGCTCACTTTCGCCAGGGCGCCGGGGGCGGAGCCGACCAACAATCGGGCCGAAAGGGCCTTGCGGGGGGCGGTCCTGTGGCGCAAGGGCTGCTTCGGCAACCAAAGCGAAAACGGTTCCCGCTTTACGGAAAGAATCCTGACCACGGTGGCCACCTTGAAGCAGCAAGACCGGAATATCGTGGAATATGTGGTGGCGGCTATCCAAGCTCATCGGACCGGTCAACTTGCCCCGTCTCTGTTACCCATAGACCTGCTCATAGCAGAGGTGGCCTGAACGGTTACAAAAAGATTAAGTTGATCTTTATACATAA
>VGSO01000452.1 GCA_016874945.1 Deltaproteobacteria bacterium | reverse complement strand
CCAAAGATCTGGGGAAGGTCATGAAAGCCGCCATGGCCCGGCTGGCCGGCCAGGCGGACGGCAAAGTGATCCAGGAAATCGCCAAGCGGCGTCTCTCTGCCTGATAAATGCGGTTTTCGGTTTTCGGAGCCTCTTGCAAAATTATGTAGCCGCAGGCTTCAGCCTGCGCCGGCACAGGCTGGAAAGCCTGTGCTACCGGATATTTCTTTAAGCAACATGGGAAAATCGCAGCCTCAAAATGAATTTTGCAAGAGCCTCGGTTTTCGGTCTTCGGTTTTCGGTAAAAAAATTAAGGGTTGTTTCTCGATAAATCTTAGATTTGCCTTATTACTCGGAGCATGGCAGCAAACATAGGGCATAGCAGCAATACTTGGAGCATGGCAGCAATACTTGAAGCATGGCGGCACTTCCTTTCTTAACCCCCTCCCCCTTGAGGGGGGAGGGTCGGGGTGGGGGTGACCGGAACTTCTTTATCGCTCTAAGTAATAATTGAAACTGAAATGTTATAACCCACCTTTCGGAAGACCTGGAGCGGTATGGGGGAGCAAACTTTGACCGCCCTGGAATTCCCCGAACTACTGGGGGTCCTCCAGAGGTACGCGGTTTCCGGCCTGGGCCGGGCCTTTCTCGGGGCCATCAAGCCCCTGGCCGACCTTGCCGCCATCCGGCATAATTTTCAAAAAATTCAAGAACTCCAGGACCTGGAGAACCGGGAAGGCCCCCTGCCTTTGACCGATCTCCCGGACCTCTCCCGCTGGCTGGCCAAGGCCGCGGTCCGGGGCAGCCTGCTGGCGCCCCAGGCATTCAACGACCTGCTGCTGGTATTAAAGTTAGCCAAAGAAGCCCGCCACCACCTGTCCCTGGGCGGAGAGCGCGCCCCCCAACTGGCCGAATCGGCCGCCCAACTCAACCATCTCCCCCAACTGCGGGAAGCCATCCAGCGCAGCATCAGCCCCCACAACTTCATCCTGGACCAGGCCTCCCCGGAGTTGGCCGGGGTGCGCCGGGAACTGGCCCAGACCCGGGACGCGGTGAACCGCCTCATCAAAAACACCTTTTTCCAACCCGCCTACCAGGACGCCCTGCAAAGCCCCATCATCTCCCAGCGCCACGGGCGCTACGTCATCCCCGTCAAGGCCGACCACAAGGGCGCCATTCCCGGCATCATTCACGACCAATCCCAGACCCGGGCCACCCTGTTCCTGGAGCCCCTGGCGGTGGTGGAGCACAACAACGCCCTGGGGCTGCTCCTCAACCGGGAAAAACGGGAGGAAGAGGCGGTGCTGCGCCGCCTCACGGACCTGATGCGGGACCACCTGGAAGAGATCCGCGGGACCCTCGAGGCCATTGCCGAGTTGGACGCCATCCAGGCCAAGGCCAACTTCGCCCGGGATTTCAAGGCCCGGGAGCCCATCTGGCGGAGCCGCGGCGGGCTGGACTTCCGCCAGGCCCGCCACCCCCTGCTGGTCCGGCGCCGCCGGGAGCAGGGCGGGCCGGACGCGGTGCCGGTGGACCTGAAGTTAACCCCGGAGAGCCGCTTCCTCATCATCTCCGGGGCCAACGCCGGGGGCAAGACCGTGGCCCTCAAGACC
>VGSO01000451.1 GCA_016874945.1 Deltaproteobacteria bacterium | reverse complement strand
CCTGGGCCGGGGCCAGGGGCCGGTGAACCCCTACGCGCCCTTTGTCCGGGACCTGGCCCGCTATGAGGTGCTGGAGGCCTTGAAAGCCGCGGCTCAGCGCCTGCAGGAAGAAGATATCTCATCTTTAATTCCCGAGGTCATGACCAACCTGGGCTACGCCGCGCCCTGCGCCGAAAGTTCTCAGGACATCGCGGCTTTCCCCGGCCGCCTGGTGAAGACCCCCCAAGGGCTGGTCATTCCCGCCCCCCCCGCTTTTGGAGCTTCCCGGCACATCGCCGCCCTGATCCTGGCGGTCATGGAAGCCCAACCGGAACTCCGGGCCGCCATGAATATCCGCTACTTCCAGGGCATCGAGGAACTGGCCCCTCTGCTTCACCTCCGGGGCGTCTCCATGGACGGCGACCGGGTTCCCCCAGAGGGGTCCCCCTGCCGGGCCGCAGCCTGGGCCTCCCAGGCCCAAGACCTCCAATGGGATCTGCTTTACGACACCGGGGGATTCGGGCGGGAACCCATGCTCTATATCCTGGGCGCCAACCCCATGGCCGTGGCGGAAAAGGCCCTGGCCTTGAAGAATGCCCTGGCCGCGGCGGGGAAGTTGGGGGAAGAAGTAAGGGCTGGCGCCCTTAGCCCCCTCCCCCACACAACCGCGCTATCCGCTCCATCAGCATCCGGGTTAGGTCCTCTGCCTGGCCGGGGCCGGAAGCCATAAGGGGTGGGCCCAGGTTCACTTCCACCTCATAGCCCAGGCCCTGGCGGCGGTAGGTGAGGCCCACGGGCACGAAGGGCAGCAGCCCCAGGCCGTCCCGGCCCTGGAGCCGGAGCAGGAGCTGGATGAGGCGGTGCTTTCCCGGCCCCACTTTGCCCCGGACGTAAGTGCCTTCGGGGAACAAGACGATCATGGCCCGCTGCTGCAGCAGGGGCAGGAGGCCCTTAAAAGAAGACAGGGTGGCCCGGGGGCGCTCCCGGTCCACGGGCACTCCGCCCCAGGCGGCCAACAGTTCCCGGACCAGGGGGCGTTGGAAAAGCTCGGCTTTGGCGATGTAGTGGAGAGGCGGGGGCAGGGCCGCGCCGATGAGGGGAATGTCCTCCCAGCGCTGGTGTTTGGGGCAAATAATGGCCGGACCCACCGGCGGCAGGTGCTCCAGGCCCCGGACCCGCAGGCGGTACAGGCGGCAGATGGTCTGGCGCACCAGCCACTGCCCGAAGCGATAAAAATTGGGAGAAAAGGACCTCATTTAAAAATAGTTTTCAGTTCTCAGTTCTCAGTTATTTTACGATTCCCCAATGCAGCCGCAGGCTTAAGCCTTCTTTGCATCCCGGATGACGTTTAAAAGTTGCAATAAGTATGGGGCTCTTGCAAAATTACTTATTACCACCCCTTGTCATTCTGAGCGAAGCGAAGAATCTCGTATTTACAAGAGGTTGAGATCCTTCACTTCGTTCAGGATGACAACAAAACGAGTTTTGCAAGAGCCTCATCAGAAAGCGATTTTTACAATCCCTCCCCCTTGAGGGGGGAGGGCCAGGGTGGGGGTGATAAAAAGTTTCTGTATGATTAAGTTTTGAAAATCACCCTCCTACGGTTGGGTTAAAATACCAAAATTCCCTTGTCCCGTCAACGACCCAGAAAGGCGGACCCGGCCATGATC
>VGSO01000450.1 GCA_016874945.1 Deltaproteobacteria bacterium | reverse complement strand
GGTCTCCTGGCTCTCAACATCTCAGCCTGCCTGGTGCATGGTCTTCCCCGGGCCATCCGGAGGTCTTTCCGGCGGCTGACTCCGGAGGCCGCCGCCGCCCTGCCGGAGCGGGGCCACCGCTACTGGCCCGGGGGAACCGATCCCCACCCGGTGGTGGCCGCGGCTCTTAAAGAAGAATGGGGACGCCCTCACAGGGAGACCTTCCAGGGTCAGGAAATTTATTTCTGGGAACAAGGCCGCTTCCGCCCCCTGGGCCCTTACCTGGTGCACCTCTCCCTGCTGCTGATTCTGGCCGGAGGTCTGATCGGCAAATTCTGGGGCGTGGAGGGACGACTGGCCCTGGTGGAAAACGAGCAGGCCGACGCCTTTGTCCTTCCCTCCCGCACCGAGCAGCCCCTGGGCTTTCAGGTCCGCCTGGACAAGTTCCAGGTGGACTTTTACGGCCAGGGCGCGGCCCCCAAGGAGTTCCGCTCCGACTTGACCGTCTTCCAAACCGGCAAGGAACCGGAGCAGGCGGTATGCCGGGTCAATGACCCGGTGACCTTCGGGAAATACACCCTGTATCAATCCAGCTATGGCGCCCAACCCACCGGGCCGGTGGTGCTCCAGGTAAAGAAGGGCGAACATGCCCAAACCGTGGAAGTCCCCATGAGGAAGATGGTGGAGCTGCCCGGAGGCCAGGCCCAGGTGATGGCCATGCAAGTCCAGGGCGACCTGGAGGGCTTTGGCCCCGCGGTGCAACTGGCCTACCGGAGCGGTCCAGGGCATCCCCAGGGCGTATGGGTGCTGAAGGATCATCCGGAAAAGACGGAGAAAGTCGGTCCTTACCAAATATCGGTGGTTTCTCTCCCCTTCCAATGGTATTCCGTCTTTCAAGTCAAGCATGACCCCGGGGTCTGGTGGGTTTACGCCGGCTTTATCCTGCTGCTGCCGGGATTCTACCTGGCCTTTTTCCGGGTCCCCCAGCGGTGGGCGGTGACCCTGGAGCCCACCCCCCGGGGCTGGAAAGGGCGCCTGTTGGGGGCCAGCCCCCGGTCCCGGGATCTCTTCCTGGCCCGGCAAGACCGGCTGCTGGAACTATTAAAGAAAGGAACGGAACAATGACCGGCCTGCTTCTGGGATGGGTGATGCTGATTTACCTGGCGGTGGGTTTATTATATCTGGCCGGGGGATTGTGGGATTCGGCGCGGCTCCAGCGGGGGGCCAAATGGTTGTTCTGGTCCGGACTGGGGCTCCACACTTTTGCCCTCTTGGCCCGCTGGTGGGAATCGTACCATATCGCCCTGGGTCATACCCCGGTTTCCGGCTGGAGCGGCACTTTGACCCTCATCGTTCATCAGGCGCCCCTGTCCAACTTCTACGAATCCTTGATCTTTTTCGCCTGGGCGATTCCCTTTATCGCGCTGGTGAGCTTTCGCCGCTATCTGCAGGGCTACCTGGGGACCGTGGTGGCCATCCTGGCCTGCGTCATCCTGGCCTATGCCTCCCTGGGAGGAGTGGACAGCCGCATCAAGCCCTTGATGCCCGCTCTTAAGAGCAACTGGCTGCTCATTCACGTGGTCACCTGCTTCCTGGGCTACGCCGCCTTCACCGTGGGTTTCGGCACCGCGCTGCTGTACCTTAAACAGTCCCGGCGGCCCACCGCGTCCTTGCCCCCG
>VGSO01000449.1 GCA_016874945.1 Deltaproteobacteria bacterium | reverse complement strand
CAGCCCATCAAGGCCGCGGCCTCGGCGGCCCACGACCCGGCGCCCCCGGGCCGGGTGCTCACCGGTCTGGCGGGCCAGGGGCTGCTGGTGGCCACCGGCGACGGCCACTTTCTCATTCAGAAGGCGCAATTTGAGGGAGAACCGGAATTTTTCGGCCCTATCCTGGCCACCTGGCGGCATTTGATGGGGGAGCGGTTGGGGTGAAATAGCAGTCAGCGGTCAGCTATCAGCTTTCAGCAAAGGCAAAAGACTCAGGTGGAGACGTTCAAAGTAGGGTGGGCACGGCCCACCATTTGGTACTTAGCAACCAGAGAAAATTCGAAGGAATAGCACCATAATACCATGAAAATCCTAATCCTTGGGGTCAACGGCTTCATCGGCAACGCCCTGGTGCGCCGCATCCTTAACACCACCGGCTGGGAAGTCTTCGGCATGGATCTCTATTCCAACAAGTTGGAGCATGCCCTGGGACACCCCCGGTTCCGCTTCCTGGAAGGCGACATCGCCATCAACAAGGAGTGGATCGAATACCACATCAAGAAGTGCGACGCGGCCCTGCCCCTGGTGGCCATCGCCACCCCCATGGCCTATGTGAAAAAGCCCCTGACGGTCTTTGAGCTGGACTTTGAAGAAAACCTGCGCATCGTGCGCCAGTGCGTGCAATACGGCACCCGCATCATCTTCCCCTCCACCTCGGAGGTGTACGGCATGTGCGGGGATTCGGAGTTTTCCGAAGATGACAGCCACCTGGTCATGGGCCCCATCCACAAGCAGCGCTGGATTTACTCCTGCTCCAAGCAGCTCCTGGACCGGGTCATCTGGGCTTACGGCCAGGAGGGCAAACTCCAGTTCACCCTGTTTAGGCCCTTCAACTGGATCGGCCCCAAGCTGGACGACCTGGACGCGGCCAAAGAAGGAAGCTCCCGGGTGGTGACCCAGTTCATCTTGAACCTGCTCCAGCGGGAACCCATCAAGCTGGTGGACGGCGGCTTCCAGAAGCGCTGTTTCACCTACGTGGAAGACGGCATCGACGCCCTCATGACCATTATTCAAAATCCCGGCGGCGTGGCCGACGGGCAGATCTTCAACATCGGCAACCCGGACAACGAGGCGTCGGTGAAAGAATTGGCCTTCATGCTCCGGGACCTGTTCCGGCGGCACCCGGACCACCTGAAGGACGGGGTTTATTCGGAAATCGTGGAGACCCGCCACGAAGACTATTACGGCCAGGGTTACCAGGACATCACCAGCCGCACGCCTTCCATCGAAAAGGCCCGCCGGCTCCTGGGGTGGGAACCCAAAACCGACCTGGCCACTTCCCTGGAAATCACCCTGGACGCCTTTTTGGAAGAAGCTAAGATTAGTGGTCAGTGGGAAGTGAGCAGTGGTCCGCGAGCAGTTTAAAGCTTTCAGCTTTCCGCGGCCAGCTTTCAGCTTTTAAGAACGACAACTGAGCCTCTTGCAAAAGTCATGGTCAAAAGCGGAATCAACGATATTGGGTCGGTTCCCTCCCCCCGTGGGGAGGGGGAATAGAAGCCGGGACCGATTTTGCTAAATTTTTGCAAGACCCTCAACTGTTAACAATTGAAACTCAAAACTCAAAACTTAAAACCTGGAATCAGAAACCTGCTATGGCACCGCGCCTGGCCATTAAAATAGACGTGGACACCCTGGAAGGCTACTTCCAGGGCGTGCCCGTTCT
>VGSO01000448.1 GCA_016874945.1 Deltaproteobacteria bacterium | reverse complement strand
TCTTCCTGCAGGCGCTGAGCCGCGGCTTTCAAGGCTTCCAGCACCTCATAGCGGGCCAGGTCCCGGACAAAGGGCGCGTAGGGGTTCACCGGCCCCCGGCCCCGGCCCAGGGGGAGGCCCCAGCGCAGGGCCTGGGCCGCCAACTGGCGCGCCCGGTTCACCGCTTCGGGCAGGGATAATCCCTGGGCCAGACCGGCGGCGCAGGCCGAGGCCACCAGACAGCCGGAGCCGTGATGGTGGGGGGCTTTAAGGCGCGCTCCAAGCAGATGGTAGGAATTTTTGCCATCGGTCAGGATGTCCACCGGCTCGCCGGGCAGATGCCCGCCCTTGGCCAGCACCCATTGGGGGCCCTGGGTCTGGAGGCGCCGGGCCGCGTCGGCCAATTGCTCCGGGGTTTCCACCTCCAGACCGCTGAGGCGGGCGGCCTCCGGGGCGTTGGGGGTGAGAAGAAAGGTCACAGGGAACAGCTCTTCCTTCAAGACGGAGATTCCGGCCTCATCCAGCAGGGGCGCGCCGTCGCCCGCGGCCAACACCGGATCCAGGACCAGGGGAACCGCCGGGGCTGCTTTAAGGCGCCCGGCCACCGTTCTGACAATGGCGGCGTTGGCCAGCATGCCGATTTTCACTGCATCCACGGGAAAATCGGCCAGCACCGCGTCCAACTGGGCCGCCACCACCTCCGGGGCCACCGGGTGGACGGCCTTAACCCCCAGGCTATTCTGGACGGTGAGCGCGGTGACCACCGTGAGGCCGTACGCGCCTAAAAGGGTGGCAACTTTAAGGTCCTGCTGGAGGCCCGCGCCCGCGCCCGGGTCGGAGCCGGCAATGATGAGAAGGGTTTTCATATCACCCCCACCCTTTAATACCGTTTTCGGTTTTCGGTTTTCGGTAAAAAAACCTAAGGATTATCCATAGAGCCTCTTGCAAAATTCATTTTGAGGCTGCAATTTTCCCTTGGTGCTCAAAGAAAAATCCGGTAGCACATCGCGGCCTAAAGGCCGCAACCAAACTAAAAAAGGACCTAATTACTTTAATTAAATCAAGGTGTTACAGGCAAAATCTTCGCGAAAAAACCATAAACTCGGATTCAGTAGCACAGGCTTTCTAGCCTGTGCCGACGCAGGCTGAAGCCTGCGGCTACATAATTTTGCAAGAGGCTCCATAGACAAATCTTTGTTGTTTCAGTTGAAACCGAACCTGATATAAAAGCTTATACTCGCTAATGGCATAGGCTTACAGCCTTATGTATATAAGCACAGGCGGGACGCCTGTGCCACCGGAACTTGGGGGTGTTGCTATCCTTTTCGTCCAAGGCAAGGTTCTTTTAACTGAAACCTGAAACCTGAAACCTGTTTCACAGCTTCCGGCCCCCCGCCAGGCAGCGGCGGGCTTCGGCGATGAGTTCCCGGCGGTAATCCCAGGTAAGGTATTGGTTCCGGGCGATGCGCAGCTCCGCCAGGGCCATGTAAAAGGGATTGAGAAAGTAAAGGCGCTCTTCCAAGTCCGATCCCCGGGGGATGGCAGCCAGGTAAGCTTCGAAAAAGCGGCGAATGGCCCCTTCGGCGCCCTGCCAGTTGCCGGTGCGCCAGCCCCAGGCATGTTTCAGCTCTCCCGCCACCCAGGAGAGGTCGAAGAGACGGTCTCCCAGGCGCATCTTCTCCAGGTCCAGGGCCACGGCCCCGCCGTTGGGGAAGAGAAAGTTGGTG
>VGSO01000447.1 GCA_016874945.1 Deltaproteobacteria bacterium | reverse complement strand
GCCCTCATCATGTCCAATGGCGACTTCGACCACCTGCTCCCCCGCCTGCGCCAGGCGCTGGGGGAGGGTGAGTGATTTTTTGGGGGAAGGGCCAGGGAGCAAGGGCGGGCGCCCTTAGCCCGCGCCCCCGATATTTCCTAACCGACTCCGGCATTCCGTGCAGAACCCCGGCCCTTTGCGGTCCGTGTCCGCTAGTTGGCTGGAGAAGAACATGATGCAGGAGGGGCGCCGGCAATGGCCCAGTCCCAGGAGGTGGCCCAATTCGTGGACTGCTTCCTTGAGGACCCGCAGCCGGAAAAGTTCCGGTTCGGGGGATTGGCAGTAAAATTCCGGGCGCAGGCGGGTAATGGAAATGATGGCGCTCCGGGACCGGGGATCTGCCAACCCGAAGACGAAGTTTAGCCCCGGCGTGTACAGGTCCACGTCGGTCACGGCCAGAACCGGGTTCCGCCCTTCTTGCGACTCCCGCAGCCGGGGCAGAAAGGCCTCGGCCAGGCACTGGCGCCGGTGGCGGGAATAAGCCTTATCCGTCAGGGGCAGTTCCTCCCCCAGGACCGCGTCCACTCCCAACTCCCGGCTCAAACCCTCCTGGAGAGCCTCCAGCACCCCCGAAGGCGTCGGCCCGCAAGCAATCAGTCTAACGCGGATAACGGTGAAAGACATGAAATTCGGATAAATCCCCTATGAAGATATTGCACCCCGAGACAACAAAGATTCACCATGGAAAAATTATTGGCGTCCCGGCTGCCGGGACGCCAATATGCTTTGTCTTGGTGATCCTTGGGGTTTGGGTGGCTTTTGAGGTTACCAGAATTAACCTTACCCTGGACGGTACCGGTCCAGGAAAAAGAGGTAATTCCTTTCCCCGCTTCGGATCACTTCAAAGGTTAGGGATCCCGTCTCCCCCTTCTTGGTCTGGTAATCCAGGTCGAACTCCAGAATCACCGCATCCTGGTTGACCACCGGGCGGATGGAACATTCTTTCACGGTATGGGTTTTATCCCGCATGAAGCCTTCGTAGGCCAGCAAATTATGCAGAATCTCGCCGAAGATGATCTCCCGGTTGCCCGCCAGCCGGTGGGAATAATTTTTGGTGGGCAATACCGCAGGAGATACGGGCAGTTCGGCCAGCAGGCTCTTCAGGTCCCGGAAATCGATAAAGGAATGTCCCGACCAGATCTTGTCCACGGTTTTATATTTGTTCAAAAAAGCCTCTTTGCCGTTGTTGCTCATCTTTGGCTCACCTCCGGAGCAGGGGCTGGGTCTCGCCGGATTTCCGCCTACCATAATCGAAAAGCCCGGCTTTGTCAACCGGGCTTTATAATACTTGATTCCCTTTCAAATGCAACAAATACAATCTGTAACTTATTGGTATTCCAGGTTTTCCTAACCGAAAACCGGAAACCGAAAACGGTATAAAGGGGTTTGCACCATTTTGGCTTTCCCAGGCCCTTGGGCAGGATGGGTCCTGCCAGGGAAGCAGCCTGAGGGGCTCACTAATACCATTTTCTCTTTCAAGTGCAACAAACTTAATCTGTAACTTATTGAGCCTCTTGCAAAAATTTAGCAAAACCGGCCCCGGCTTCTATTCCCCCTCCCCACGGGGGGCATAAGCGCTAACTTAAGGATCATTTGAAAATTGACAGGGTTTCCAAAATATCTAATTGTAACAATCTCTTGCGTGGCGGTTCCCTTAAATCCATCGAGATTTGACGCCAATTTTTCCAACAATGGT
>VGSO01000446.1 GCA_016874945.1 Deltaproteobacteria bacterium | reverse complement strand
CGCTGTGCTGCTTTATCCAACGCACCCCGAAACCTCCGGCGGAGCCGCCGACGCTGCTGGAAGCCACCAAAATGATTGCCCAACTGGGCGGTTTCCTGGGGCGTGCCCGTGATGGCTTCCCCGGCCCTGCCACCCTTTGGCAGGGAATACAGCGCCTGGGCGATATCGTAATCGCCTGGCGCCTCGGTCGCTCCCCATGATAATATTACCTCCCCCACTTGTGGGTAATGATGAGCTCCGGGGGGAGGGGGAATAGAAGCCGGGACCGGTTTTGCTAAACTTTTACAAGAGGCTCATATGAAAAACAATTCTTGGGCTTTGAATTTATTTTTAGACCAGGACATTATCTTCGAGGGGATAATCAAAAAATCGCGCGGAGGCCACCCATGCCCCCACGCTATTTTTAACGGGCAAAATAAAGGGCTAGAACTGCCGCAGGAACCGCAGGTCGTTGTCGTAGAACAGGCGGATGTCGTCGATGCCGTACTTGAGCATGGCGATGCGCTCCACCCCCAGGCCGAAGGCGAAGCCGGTGAACTCTTCCGGGTCGTAGCCCACGGCCTCAAAGACCGCGGGGTGGACCATGCCGGCGCCCAGGATTTCCAGCCAGCCGGTGATCTTGCAGACCCGGCAGCCTTCTCCCCGGCAGATGACGCAGGAGATGTCCACCTCGGCGCTGGGCTCGGTGAAGGGGAAATAGCTGGGGCGGAACCTCAGGCTCACCTCCGGGCCGAACATCTCATGGGCAAAGGCCAGGAGCACGCCCTTCAAGTCGGCGAAGCTGACCCGCCGGTCCACCAGCAGGCCCTCCACCTGGTGGAACATGGGGCTGTGGGTGATGTCCGAGTCCCGGCGGTAGACCCGGCCGGGGGCGATGATGCGCACCGGCGGCCGGCGTTGTTCCATGACCCGGACCTGCATGGGGGAGGTTTGGGTGCGCAAGAGCACCCGGTCATTGAAATAAAAGGTGTCCTGCATGTCCCGGGCCGGGTGGTCCGGGGGGATGTTCAGGGCCTCGAAATTGTAGTAATCCAGCTCCACCTCGGGGCCTTCCACCGCCTCGAAGCCCAGGTGCAGGAAAATGTCGCAGATCTCCTGGGTGATGCGGGTCAGGGGGTGGAGATGGCCCAGAGGGGGGCGGCGGCCCGGCAGGGTGACGTCCAGCTCCTCCCGGGGGGCGCGCCGGGCCGCGTCTTTAAGCCGGGCCAGGGTCTGGTCCAGGGCTTCTTCCAGGGCCTGTTTGGCCTGGTTGGCTTCCTGGCCCACCTGGCGGCGCAGGTCCGGGGCCAGGTCTTTGAGGCCGCGCAAAATTAGGGTGATGGAGCCTTTGCGGCCCAGGAACTTCACCCGCAAGCGCTCCAGGTCCGCAGCCTCCGCCGCGGCCCGGATTTCCCGCAAGGCTTCTTCCTGGATTGCCTGGACTTTTAGTTCTTCGAAAGAAGTCATGATTGGCGGTTTGGCGGTTTAGCGGGTTAGCTGTTGGCTGTTGCTGTTGGCTGTTAGGTTTTCGGCTTTTAACCGTTAGCCTTCATGTAAAGCCTTTGCCTTTTCAGCCAAGAAAATCCAAATCCTTTGAGGCTCTTGCAAAACTCGTTTTGTTGTCATCCTGAACGAAGTGAAGGATCTCAACCTCTTGTAAATACGAGATTCTTCGCTTCGCTCAGAATGACAAAGGGCGGTAATAAGTGAGCCTCTTGCAAAATTATGTAGCCGCAGGCTTCAGGGGCTGTTGCCCAAA
>VGSO01000445.1 GCA_016874945.1 Deltaproteobacteria bacterium | reverse complement strand
TATATCTTTACCGAAAACCGAAAACCGAAAACCGAAAACCGTATAAGGGCTGCTGCCCTTAGCCCCCTCCCCCACTTTCCTCTCTCAGCCTTTCCAAAGCCAGGCGGGCCGCGGTTTGGGCCGCCTGTTTTTTGGTCTTGCCGGCGCCCCGGGCCAGGGGTCGGCCCATTAGGCGCGCTTCCACCAGAAAATGCCGGTCATGGGCGGGTCCGGATTCGGCCATCAGATGGTAGGTGGGTGATGTTTTATCGCGGGCCTGGGTAAATTCCTGGAGCGCGGTCTTGAAGTCCTGCCAGGAGAGGGTGGCCAGGGAGGGCAACAGGGGGGAAAACCAGCGCCGGGTGAGTTTCTCTGCGGCCCGGAGGCCCCCGTCCAGGAACCCGGCCGCCAGCACCGCTTCCAGGGCGTCGGCCAGCAGCGAGGGTTTTTCCCGGCCCGCGTGGCTTTCCTCGCCCCGGCCCAGGAGGAGGTAAGCCCCCAGGTTCAGGCGCCGGGCCAGCGCCGCCAGTTGGCGGGCGTTGACCAGCGCGGCCCGGGCCCGGGACAGCTCTCCTTCGGAGCTCTCGGGAAAGTGTTGGAGCAGCAGCTTGCTCACCGTCAGGGCCAGGACGGCGTCTCCCAGGTACTCCAGCAACTCGTTGCTGGGGCCGCTGCCAGGATTTTCATTGGCATAGGAGCTATGCCGCAGGGCCTGGCCCAGCAGGCTTAGGTCCTTAAATTTATGACCCAGGCGTTGAGCCAGTTCCCACAGGACCTGCTCCCGGGGGGAAGGGTTGGATTCGGTCACTTTCTTCTCTGCCCGCCTCGGAGAAATTTTCAGGCACAAGGATTTTATAACACCTTTTCGCCAAAAGGTGTTTATAACAACGTCGTTCATGAGCCGCGGGCCCAGCCGTATATGAGGAAAAGTATTGGCGGCGCAGGCTGGAAAGCCTGCGCCGCTTGGAACTTTTCCGAAAAGCAAATGCAGGAGATTCAAACCTGTACTCTCAGGCCAGGAAACTCCATTGACAAGACGGCGGGCTTTGGGTAAAAAATATTAGATGGTCCCATCGTCTAGCGGCCTAGGATACTGCCCTCTCACGGCAGAGACACGGGTTCGATTCCCGTTGGGACTACCAAAATATACCTTAACTTATTGATATTACAGGTTAATATTTTCAGACATGGGGAAACGTTTCCCCATTTCACTCGTCCCCGCCAGCAACTTTCCATCTTCCCGGGTCAGGTTAGGGACATATCGATTATATCTTTCCAGGGTCATCACCAGACTCTTATGCCCCAACATCCGTGACACCCAGTTGATGTTCTCCCCGGCAGAGATGGCCAGAGTGGCAAAGGTATGGCGCATTTGATAAGGAGGATGGTAGCGGATTCCCAGACGCTTTAACACCGGTTCTCAGACCTTCATCCGGAAAAGCTCCTGGTTCACCGGCTGCTGTTTCCCATCAAGAAAGACGAGGCCGCCCAAAAGCCAGCTGTTGGCCTTCTGGGCTGTCATGCTAATTTGACGTCAAAGATAGAGTTTTGATAAATATTCAGATTCATCGCTTCTGAATCCAAATTTTGAAGCCATTAGCTTTATGTGGCAATCGGATTTAAAAAATGGGCTTAGTGGCAATACTGTTCACTTAATAATAAATCTGTGGTATCATGTGATAACCTATCACAGGAGGACCGCAGATGGCACGGACAGTTGCAGAACTCCCCAAAGGGAGCCGGATCACGGATTATATCAG
>VGSO01000444.1 GCA_016874945.1 Deltaproteobacteria bacterium | reverse complement strand
CCAGGTACTTAGCGGCATAAATCAAGATGAGGGTGCCGAGCACCAGGAAGCCGATGTTTAAATATAGGTTGTCCATGCTTTCCCCCCTGTTTTTTTCAATGTAATTAATGTTAATCTATTCCATCAAAAAAGGCAATAAATAAATGTAACAAATGTTACATTTATTCAGGCAGGGAGAAAAAATAAAAAGGCCCGGCTGTTCCGGCAACCCGGCTTGTAAACTTAGCTCCGGGACAAGAGAAACTGCTTCAGCGCCGGGAGCGCCGACCCCGGCACGGTGTCCAGGCTCTATCCGGGAAAGAACCGGGCGATCTCCTCCCAGGGGACTTTATTCCCTTCCGCTATCTTTGCGCATTCGTCTTAAAATTTGGCTTCCTCATCCAAGTCGGCCTTTCGTCACCTTTTTGGCCTGGTCTTGGGAAGTTCGGGAGCGGGGCCTGGTGGAAACCCGAAGGGAGCGATTACTTGCCTAATCTTTAAATTCATTAAAAATCAAATAGTTGTGAATATGGTCTCCATAACGAAACTTTCTGTTCGTGGAGGGGATCTATTATCACCTAATTGAAGCAGCCGAAAAAACCGGGAGGATTGCCAGTCAGTTCCTGATTAAGGCTCCATCCCCCTGGCCATAGCCCCGTCCCTCCTCCACCCCCCAATTTTATCTTGACAGCGGTATCAATTTTGACTAATCTTGTGAAAAATTACACAAAGGGTGGGTTATGCTCTTCCCAGTTTCCGGCGTGGAGGTCAACCCGATCATCCCCCCCCTCATCGCGCTGGTGGTTTCCACTTTCACCTCCATGGGGGGAGTCTCCGGGGCCTTTCTGTTGCTGCCCTATCAGGTGAGTATTCTCAATTTCACCAGCCCGGCGGTCAGTCCCACCAACCTGGTCTATAACATTGTGGCCATTCCCAGCGGCGTCTACCGTTTCATCCGCGAGGGCCGGATGAACTGGCCGGTGGCCTGCGTCACCATCCTGGGCACCTTACCCGGCCTCTATTTCGGGGCGGTGATCCGCACCGGCTGGCTGCCGAATCCGGAAAACTTCAAGCTCTTTGTGGGTTGTGTGCTGCTTTACATCGGCCTGCGGCTGCTTTATGACCAAACTCCCTGGGCCAAGCGCAAAAAAGCCAAAATTCAGGAATTTGAGGCCCAGGTGCAGGAGCGCCTCAAAAAGGTTATGCAAGAGTCCGGCCGGACCGCCGGCCGGGGCCTGCCCCCCGCGGCCCGGGTCAAGACGGCAAGTTGGAGTCTGCGGCGCGTCTCTTACGAATTTCTGGGAGAGACTTTCACCTTCAATGCCCCGGCCCTCTTTATCTTAGCCCTGGTGGTGGGCCTCATCGGGGGCACCTACGGCATCGGCGGCGGGGCCATTATCGCGCCTTTCCTGGCCGCCATCTTCAAGCTGCCCATGTACACCATCGCCGGCGCCGCCCTCCTGGGGACCCTGGTCACTTCGGTGGGGGGCGTGGGTATTTATTTTGCCATGGGGATTATCCCGGATTTGGCCCTGGGGGCCCTTTTCGGGGTGGGCGGCTTCCTGGGGATGTACGTGGGCGCCCGCTTGCAGAAATTCTTCTCCGCCATCGTCATCCGCATCGGGTTGGGCGTAATCATTAGCGGCCTGGCCCTGCGGTATATTGTGGGGTATTTTATGAGTTAAGCAGGATGTAGTTTTCAGTTTTCTGTTTTCTGTTTTCTGTTTTCTGTTGGGTCAATGTGCCTCATGGTCTAAAACTAGAAACTGACCACTGA
>VGSO01000443.1 GCA_016874945.1 Deltaproteobacteria bacterium | reverse complement strand
TCGGGCGTCGGGGTCCATGGGGTGGGGGTCTTAGATGTGAAACCCAATGACCCCGCGGGCGGTTACGTTTATATCACCACCGGTTACTCCGGCGACAATTTGCAGGCTTTCAATTCCGATCTCACCTTGATCCAAAACTTCGGATTCATCGGCGATGCTCCCACCGGCCTGGTGATCGCGGCCGGCGTGGGCGTTGATCCCCTGAATTTGAAAAAAGACGCCACTGGTTTTGACAAGGTAAAACCAGGGGACACCATTACCTACACCATCACCTATGATAATAAGAACAACCCCACCAAGGATGCCGAACAGGTAACACTCTTGGACGACCTGCCGGCGGAGACTACTTTTGTGTCCGCCACCGGCGGCGGGGTGTATGACTCCGAAACGCACAAGGTTAACTGGAATATCGGCACCGTGCCGGCGGGGGCGGGAACCCAGACAATCGTCTTGAAGGCAAAGGTAAAAACAGGCGTGCCCTCCGGTAGGGTTATTGACAATATGGTCACCGCCAGTTGCATCATTGATGGCCAGACGAAAGTAACCACTGTAAATCAAGACCCAAAGAGTACAGTCACCGCTCCCCCTGCCTTCACCCTGGCCTTCCCCATACCCGGCTACAATCACCTCACCGCACCTCTGTACGCGGTCCTGGATCACTCCGTGTTTGAGACGACCCCGGTTAAGTTTTATGTCAAAGATGATAAGGTCAAGGCTTTTAACGGCCAGGTGGGAGAGAAAATTTACGGGGAAAAGATCCTGGAGGGTATCCTGTCCGGTTACAAGAACAGCCGGGGCACGAGATTCCTCAAGGCCTTAAACTACCTCCAGGGCAGGTATCTATTCTATGACGGGCATAGCGGCTACGATTACCAGGTCCCCACCGGCACTCCCATCCTGGCCACCGCCAAGGGGAGGCTGAAAAAAGCTTACTCCGATCCGGTCAACGGCTATGGCTGGAGCGCCTACAAGACCTTTTTTATCCGGCACCAGAATGCGGCGGGCAATTATAACGGCTACTTCACCTATTATCTTTATGTCAACCTCAACGCCGACATCTTGCAGCAAATCCAGGCGCAGGGGTATGCCATGGTGGAAAAAGGCCAGGAAATCGGCAAGACTTATTACAAATGGGTCCACCTGGACTTTCGCAAAGGCGGGGTCAATCCCGAGAACATCATTGACCCATATAAACTCAAGTTATGGGAAATAAGCCCTTAAAAAATTGAATAACAGAACTAAAATTGCTGATTATGTCGCGGTGACAGACATAATCAGCAATTTTTTTGGGGGGATGCGGATAAGGAGCGGCTCGGGGCTCTCCCGACCCGCCTAATTCAGTTTTCGGTTTCAGTTAGGGTTCCATGCGCAGGCGGATCATGCCCTGCCGGGAGAGGGCGCAGCCAGGGAGGGTGAATGTCCCGGATTATTGGTCAAATCACCCTGGTATATCATGAAATATTTTGGTATCTCCCTATTGGGAAGGGACTTGCAAATTGGGGGGGAAATCTTTATTTTAAATGTAATTGCGGGTAACGAGACAGCCTGGCAGTGAGGGCGGGATGACCGACCTTGACTAGAGGAGGAAAATAACATGGCCCGGAAGATTCTGGCGGCAGCAATGGTGGTGATTCTGGGGGCGGCCCTGGCAGGGTGCGCCACCAATGGGTATTATGACCCGGGCCGCTCGGCGGCGGCCGGGGCCTTGGGCGGCGCGGCCACGGGCGCCGCCTTGGGCGCCATCATCGGCGCGGCCACCG
>VGSO01000442.1 GCA_016874945.1 Deltaproteobacteria bacterium | reverse complement strand
CAAACGGCGGAAATAGGGAGCATAGGGAGCCAGGTAATCGGCAATATCTGGAAAGATAACCTCCTTGGACATGGAACTATCATAATCTATAATCCCTTAAAAAGCAAACCAATCTGTCGGAGTAGTATTAATACCGCTTACGCCTAAACGCAAAGGGCGCCAAGACAAAATAAAACCTAACCGAAAACCCAATATTGTTCACTTATACCAGATTGCAGTCAAGGGGTGGCATAGGCTTTCCAGCCTGTGCAGGCGCATGCTAAAGCCTGCGGCTATAGAAAATAGCCCTTTGAGCGCAACTCAGTATTAAACACCCCTGGGCGAATCTTGTATTCGCCCTAAAATGATGGGCGAACACGAGGTTCGCTACAATAATATCTTTTTGATTGCATCTTGGTATTAGGTTTCAGGTTTTAGGTTTTGTGGTCATTGATTATTAGAGATATTTTTTTGAGCCTCTTGCAAAAGTCATGGTCAAAAGCGAAATCAACGATATTGGGTCGGTTCCCTCCCCCTTGAGGGGGGAGGGTTAGGGTGGGGGTGGTAAAAATAATTTGTATTATCCCATAGTTATAAACGGCTTCGCCCCCCTCCCCTTAGCCCCCTCCCCCCGTGGGGAGGGGGAATAGAAGCCGGGACCGGTTTTGCTAAACTTTTGCAAGAGCCTCTTTTGTTAAAGATATTTTTCTGGGACATTTTCATTCCCTGATACCTGATACCTGAAACCTGACACCTCTTTCCGGGCCATTGCCCAAATAATTTCGTAAGTGGCCGGAATGGAGCCATTATTGCCATGCATGCTTCGGTAGATTTCGGTGAATCCTCGCAACAGCCGGGAGGAAAAAGGCCGGGGCCGGGGATTGGTGGCCCCGGTGGCCTGCAGGTCTTTTAAAAACTGGATAACCGAGGGAAACTTAACGGCCCGTTCTTCCCGGAATATGTCAACCTGAACGAACCCCGCCTGGCGCAACAATCGCTGCCAGGCTTCCGCGTCCAGGAAATTCTGAGCCGGGATTAAGGGGGCCGCGGCTAGTCCCAAATAATTCGCGGCGGCCTTAAGTGATGCCCCCAATTCCTGAAAAGTCCTGGGCCCCAGAGAGGAAAAGGCCAGCCTCCCTCCCGGCTTGAGACTCCGGAAACAGGCTCTTAGCGCGGCCTCGGGCCGGGTAAGCCACTGGAAGGAGGCGTTGGCGATGACCAGGTCAAAAACGCCCCGGCCGCCCCAGGTTTCGGCATCGGCCACCACCCAGGCCACCCCGGGGTCTTGAGCCATCCGGGCGCGAGCCCGCTGCACCAGGGCCGGGTCCAAATCCAGGGCCACCACCAGCGCCTGGTCATTGGCCCGGCGCAACTGTTCCGTAAGATAGCCGGTGCCGCAGCCGATCTCCAGGATGCGCGCCGCCCTGGCCGCGGCCCCGCCGGCCCGCCGGAGCAGCTCCTGGGCCATGAACCGCTGCACCGCGGCATGCCGGTCATAAGAAGCCGCCCGCCGGGCAAAATTCCGCCGAATGCCTTGTTTTATTTCCATGTCTTTTTTAAGTTGACAGTTCACAGTTCACAGCAAGGACCTATCATTTGCGAAACTGTTAACTGTTAACTGTCAACCGTCAACTATTTCTAAAAGCCTCTTTCAAGATTCCATTAAACCGCGCCGCCTGCGTCAGAAACGGCAGGTGGCCCGCATCCGGGAAGAGGTGCAGCCGGGACCCGGCCAGGTGTTCGTGCAGGAAGCGGGCCTGCTCCGGAGGCACAATAACATCCGCCTCCCCTTGAACGATAATGGCCT
>VGSO01000441.1 GCA_016874945.1 Deltaproteobacteria bacterium | reverse complement strand
CCGCCGGCGATGGTGTAGGGAACTCCCTCCATCTCGCCGTTGAAGTAGGCGTGGATGTGGGCCGCGAAGACATGGGACACCTGGTGCTTCTTGAAAAGACCGAGGAGGCGGGCCGCGCTTTCTCCCGCCAGGCAATGGCGGCGCTCGCCGCCCCGGGGGTCGCACAGGGGTTGGTGCATGAACACCAGCCGGGTCCGGCAGGCCTGGGCTTTTTGGAGTTCCGCTTCCAGCCAGCGGACCTGGGCTTCATCCGGCCCGGCCGCTTCCGTGGCGTCCAACACCAGGAAGCAGTGGTTATGAACCCGGAAAGAATAGTACTTGGGGCCGAAAAGACGGGGATACAGCCCCGCGGCATCTTTGTGGAGATCGTGATTGCCCGGGGCGGCCAGCAGCGGAATGGCTAGATTTTCCCGTAATTGCCGGAAAAAAAGACGGTATTGATCCAGGTCGAAGTAATCCACCATATCTCCCAGGTGAATGGCAAACGCGATTTGCTTATCCCGGCTAACCTGACGCAGCAGGCGTTCAAAACCCGGCGCGTTGTTGCGGCTGTCGCCGAACACCGCGAAAGTAAGCGGGTCCGTGAGCTTGAGGGCTTTGATCCGGTCCAGATTGGCGGGATTCCAGTCCCGGGCCGGCAGATCCCGCGGCTCGGCCCCGAGTTGGAAGGGGGCCAGAATTATCAGACAGATCAATAATAAATGAATGATACCGCTAATTCGAATAGTTTGAGCATTCATGCAAGAATTCCTCATGCAAAGACGCAAATCGCAAAGAAAGGAGATAAATTTGGGTGACCCGTCCCGAAGTATTTAAACGGGGCAGCCCTTCAGCCAGAATTTATCCCATTAATTCTTTAGATATTGTATATTTGGGTTGATTGTGCACGAGAGGGGGGCGCATGTCAATGGGAGAAAGCCAGGGCAGGCTAAGGCAGGCAAAGTTGGGCTTCATCGGCGCCGGGGCCATGGGGAGCGCCATTATTCGGGGACTTCTGGGGGGAGGCTGGGTCATTCCGGAAAACCTCACCATTTATGATCCGGACCCGGCCCGGCGGGCGGCTCTGGCTACCCTGGGGGTGAAGGCCGCCAGGAACAACCGGGCGGTGATGGAGGCCCCGGTGGTGGTGGCCGTGGTGAAGCCCCAGGTGGCCCGGGAGGTTTTGGCCGAGGTCCAGGACCTGGCCGGACCCGCCAATCTGATCATTTCCATTGCCGCGGGGGTGACTCTCTCCACCTTGCGCAGCCTTCTTCCCAACTCCCGTCTCATCCGGGTGATGCCCAACACCCCGTCCCTGGTGGGCGCAGGCATGGCCGCGGTGGCCCCCGGCCACCTGGCCACCCCCGAGGATGTAGCCTTGGCCCTGGAAATCTTCGGCGCGGTGGGCCGGGCCGAGGTGGTGGACGAAAACCACCTGGACGCGGTCACCGGCCTGAGCGGCAGCGGCCCCGCGTTTGTGGCCATTTTCATCGAGGCCCTGGCCGACGCCGGGGTAAAAATGGGGTTGGCCCGCCCCCTGGCCATGACCCTGGCAGCCCAAACCGTCCTGGGAACCGCCCGCCTTATCCAGGAGGGCAACCTCCACCCCGGGGCCCTGAAAGACCAGGTGGCTTCCCCCGCGGGAACCACCATCGAAGGGATTCACATCCTGGAACAGGGAGGCTTCCGGGGCCTGGTGATGAGCGCGGTGGAAGCCGCGGCCCTGCGGGCGAAGGAATTGGGGGGGGATTAATTTGAGGGAGGGGGCCAGGGGCAAAAGCCCCTGCCCCCCCCCACCCCCCCCCCCCCCACCCCTCTACAC
>VGSO01000440.1 GCA_016874945.1 Deltaproteobacteria bacterium | reverse complement strand
CTCAGCCCTTTGCGCCGCCGGAAGGGGTGGTGAGCGCCGAGGTCTGCGCCTTTTCGGGACGCCTGCCCGGGCCGGCCTGCCCCCACCGGCGCCTGGAGCTGTTTATCGACGGCACCGAACCGGAGGTCCGGTGTTCCTACCACCATCAACGGGAGCCCTGGCACCTCATGCCCGCCAATTATGCCGGCTGGCTCCACCAGCGCTTTCAAAAAGGGGGAGAGGGGAAATTCCGCCTGGCGGATTTTGATCCGGACCTGGGGCAAACCTTCGGTCGCGCGGCGGCGGGGGATTTCGGAAGCAAGCCCCCGGCGTTGCCGCGCCGGGGGTCAAAATGGACCCTGGGGTCAAATCCGGCGCCCACTTCCCGGCCCCCGGACCCCGCGGGGGAGAAAGAGTTTCCGGTGGCCGTCAGTTATCCCCTTCCCGGCGACCGCTTTCTGTTGGAACCCGAAAAAGAATCGGTAAAACTCACCCTTAAGGCGGTGTGCCGGGCTTCAGTGAAATCGGTTACCTGGTTTGTCAACGGCCGGGAGGCCGGGGCCGCCGGGCCGCCTTATGAACTGCCCCTGGACCTGCCCCGGGGACGCCACCGGCTCACGGTGTCAAGTCCCAACGGCGGGGGAGACTCGGTGGAGATTTTTGTCCAGTAAATGGGGTGCATTTTACGCATTAAATTGATAAATTACCTCATTTGGCATTTAATTTTACGGGTTGGATTAATCAATGCAGGATTTCCGCCATAATCTCAAGCCGGTCGAAGTGAAAATTTTTTTGAAAACCGTGGCCAGCTTCACGGAAGAACTGTTTATCCGTTACTGCCTCAAAGGTAACGGCGTTTGTCCCCAATGCGGCCGGAACGGCGTGTGCCACAGCGGGGCGGTGAGCCTTTACAGCAACTCCTTTGACAAGATCACCCACGAAATCCGGGCCTGTCTCAAGTGCGGGTTTAAAGATATGACCACCATGTTGACGGTGGAGAGATTATAGAGGTTCGTGCTACTAAAATATTTCTGATTGGCGGTGTCCCCGGCACTGGCAGTCTTAGTCGCACGCCTAAGGCAGCGCCTCGGGAATAATCATCCAATCCACTCCCCAACGCCCTTCTTCCCCTCGTTTCAGACAGACCGCGCCGCCCATCTTGAAATTGATCACAACTTTTTCCCGGTCCCCGCAAAGGAGCAATGCGGCCAGCCGGGCCAGATGGGGCAGGTGGCCCACCAGGGCCAGGGGGTCCGACAGGGCCGACAGGCGGCCGGCCCAAATCGCCGGGTCGTCCAGGGGGGCCAGGCCGTCCGTGGCCGCGATTCCTTCCCGAACCTGCCACGCGTCCGCCAGAATCTCTGCGGTTCTCCTGGCCCTGGTCTTGCCGCTGTGCCGGACCCGGCTGGGAGCCGGAGTCAATTTCCCCACAAATTCCGCCACCCGCTTAACGTCATCCATCCCCGTGGCGGTAAGGTCCCGGGCTGGATCTTCCTCTTCCTTTTTGGCCTCCCCGTGCTGCACCAGATAAAGAAACATGGCGAACCCCCTCGGCAATAATTATTGTCAAAGTTAGTATTTTTTTATACTTGATTCCCTTTCAAATGCAACCAATACAATTAGTAACTTATTGGTATTCCAGGTTTTCCTAACCGAAAACCGGAAACCGGAAACCGAAAACGGTATTAAGCGCCTGGCAGTGGGGGGAAGGGAATAGGGAATAGGGAATAGGGAATAGGGATAGAGGATAGGGATTTTTTGCCTATTCGAAAGGGTCGTGGGACAAGGGGGAAAATCGGCCATGAAGAAACAACCATATTTTCGCCCCATTATT
>VGSO01000439.1 GCA_016874945.1 Deltaproteobacteria bacterium | reverse complement strand
TGTCTTGGTGTCTTGGTGGTGAAATTTCCCCGCTTTAGCTTGCGGCTAGCGGCGATAGCCCAGGATCTTTTCCACTTCCGCGGCGTCGGAGTCCATGACGTACGGGATGCCGGAAATCTTGGCCGCGTCTTCGGTCAAAGCCACCAGGTCGTCCCGGCTGATGTGCTTCAGGGCGAACTTGCGGGCCCCGGCCATGAACTGCTGCAAGCCCTGGGTCATGCGGCTCAGGTAGCTGTACATGCCGATGGCGCCGGCGGGGATGCGGCCGTATTTCCCCAGGGGGTACTTGCGCCGCAGGCTGGCGGCCTCGACGAAGTGCTCCAGGTAGGCTTCCTTGAGGTCCCGTTCTTCCCGGGCGCACTTTTCCGCCAATTTCTTCCCTTCGTAGTTGCCCACCATGGCCGCGGTCATGATGGACCGGCCCATGCACACCAGCTTAACGTAGGGGGCGGCCAGGGCCAGGGCCTTAAAGACGTGGTCTTCCAGGGACAGGCCGCCGGCGATGGCGCAGGTGGGGACGAATCGGCCCTTGCTGGCCAGGTGGGACAGGTATTCGTACAGGAGGCACTCCAGATGCACCGTGGGGATGCCCCATTCGTTCATCATGCGCCAGGGGCTCATGCCGGTGCCGCCGCCGGCGCCGTCCACCGTGAGGAGGTCAATCTTGGCCTCGGAGGCGAACCGCACCGCCCGGGCCAGGTCCGCGGGGCGGTAGGCCCCGGTCTTGAGGGACACCCGTTTGGCCCCCACCCGGCGCAGGTGCTCCACGGATTTGTAGAACTCGTCTTCATCCACCATGCCTAAGCGGGAGTGGCGCTCAAATTCCCGGATGCCCCGGACCTTATATTGTTCCTGGGTCATGGGGTCATGGGGGTCCGGCAGCACGATGTAGCCCCGGTCCCGGAGCTGCTTGGCCCGCTCCAGGTTGGGGAGCTTCACTTCGCCGCCGATGTTCTTGGCCCCCTGGCCCCATTTCAGCTCGAAGAACTCCACCCCCAGCTTTTCGATGACGTACTCCGGCACGCCCAGGCGGGTGTCTTCCACATTGGCCTGGACGATGATGTCCCCCTTGCCGTTGTACCACTTCTTGAAGATCTTGACCCGGCGGTCCATCTCCGGAGAGCGGGCGATGCGGCCGTTTCGAATCTCCGATTGGGGGTCCATGCCGCAGACATTTTCGCCGCAGACAATGATGATGCCGCTGATGGCGGCGCCGATGGCCATGGACTCCCAGTGGATCCGGGCGATGTCGGTGGAGCCCAGGGCGCCGGTGAAGGCCGGGAAGTCCAGCTTCACCTTGTCTTTAACGCCGATCTCCACGGAGGTGTCCACGGCGGGGAAAATGGCCTTGTCCGAGTCCGCCTCCATGCCCATGGCGCCCACGCAGGTCCCCTGGATGTTGAAATAAGAAAAGTCGCAGGGGTAATCCTTGTCGGCGCCGGCGGTGACTTTGCCGAAGGGCATGGGATAGAGCAATTCCCGGCCTCGAACCGCGGAGCGGCCGATTTCACAGGGTCCGGGACAACCATCGAGACAGGTGACACAGATGCCGGAAATGGGAGCGGCTTGCACCCGGGTTTTGGTAAGGGTGGCGGGACTGCGATTGGGATTGCTTAAAGACATGGTTTACTACTCCTTTTTAAATAAGGTCTTTGATGGAAATAGGGGGAAACCGGGCCAAACCTTATAAATGCAAAAAATAAGCCAGCTTCTGGCTGGCTAAAAATATTTAGAGATATTAATAAGTTAAACTCGGAAGGGCAAAATCTTTCAACTAATTATTTTACATAGTTGTTAGTTTGACTAAAAATTACCGGC
>VGSO01000438.1 GCA_016874945.1 Deltaproteobacteria bacterium | reverse complement strand
AGAATTTTTCGACGGAGGCGTCTGGAAAGACCGCATCCGGGACTTGCAAACCGTTTACTATCCTATGGCCGGCAAACTGGACAACAAAATCTTCCTGATCAACGGTGAAATCCCTTGGAACAACGTACAGCACACGGTGTGGCGCTTCACCTGCCCGGTGCAACCAGCCCCCTGATAGAGAGGCTCGGTAAAAAGGCTTGAGGGAGAGGGGGGCTAAGGGCCGTAGACCCTTAGCCCCCCTCTCCCTCAAGCACTCCCTCAATCCCCTGGCAAACATGTTCCCAGGAACCAGATCAAGCCGGTTATGATTGAAGCTTTTGTCTAGCTTTGTTCAATGCCAGCCGGGATCGGCTCCTGCCTTAAGGTCCCGTGGGGCCGCCAGCCGGGGCCTCCTCTTCCTTTTGTTCCGGGAGGGCCGGGCGTTTGTAGTAGTAATAGGTGCTCACCGGGCCGGAGAGCACGTAGGCCATCATGACGGGGAATCCCAAAAGCTCAGGCGCCGCGGCGATCACCACGAAGACCAGCACCAGGCCCACCAGGGTGTGGAAGGGATGGCGCTTGAAGAACTCCACCTTCTTGAAGCTGACGAACTTGATGTTGCTCACCATCAGGAAGGAAAGCACATAGATCATCACCAGGATATACTTGTGCTTCTCCGGGGCCCACTCCCCGATCTGGTAGTAAAAGCCGATGGACGTGGCCACCACCATGGCTGCCGCGGGGATGGGCAGGCCGTTGAAGTAGCGGGGGTCCATGGAGCCCGTCTGGACGTTGAAGCGGGCCAGCCTTAAGGCCCCGCAGACCACAAAGAGAAAGCAGGCCACCCAGCCGAACTGCTGGAAAGGCTTCAAGGCCCAAAGGTACACTAAAATGCCGGGGGCCACCCCGAAGGCCACCAGGTCCGCCAGGGAGTCGTATTGGACCCCGAACCCCGAGGTGCTGTGGGTCAGGCGGGCGATGCGGCCGTCCAGGCCGTCCAGGATCAGGGACACGAAGATGGCCCAGGCCGAGGCCAGGAACCGCCCGTCCATGGCGGCCACGATGGCGTAAAAGCCAGCGAACAGGCTGCCGGTGGTAATGAGGTTGGGGAGCAGGTACACCCCCCGGAACCGCCGGCGATCTTTTTTCTTGCGCCTTCTCCGAAATGCCATGGCTCTCTTCCTTTTAGCTATCAGCCGTCAGCTTTAAGCTTCAGCTAAGACAAAGGCAGGCAACATCACTGTCACAGAAGCCAGAGGCGGCTGCTCCATATGCATTATTCTATAATAACAAAAATTCCTCAAGATTTCTCTCAAGGAATTTTAAATATTACTCAGGGCATGAAAGTGGTTCCTTCCTTCCGTGCGGATAGATTCCACCGTGGTTGAAACCCTGATCCATCATCCCACCGATTCCACCTGGTTGGTGGACGGCATCCGGGTCATCACCCGACTGCTCCAGGCCGGCAAGACGCTGAACCCCACGCCGTGGCACACTTGGGGGGATCATCAGCGGGCGGCCAGGAAACGGGGTTTGCAGATTCTCAACGCCCGGAAGGACAAGGCGAGACTCAAGGCGTATCGGGAGTTGTTGTCCCTGGCCCGCCGGGTGCAGGGGTATGCCCTGCAGGCCATGGCTGAGAGGGGGCCAGGGGTCCACGACCCCTGGCCCCCTCTCCCAAGACCAGGTTGTCTCTGGACCTAATTCATCTATTTTATGAGCCTCTTGCAAAATTCATTTTGAGGCTGCGATTTTTCCATGTTGCTTAAAGAAATATCCGGTAGCACAGGCTTTCCAGCCTGTGCCGGCGCAGGCTGAAGCCTGCGGCTACATAATTTTGCAAG
>VGSO01000437.1 GCA_016874945.1 Deltaproteobacteria bacterium | reverse complement strand
TGGTCCGAGCCGTTTTCAAGGCCTCGAGTTCCTGACGTTCTTGCTCGGTTAACGTCACCCGGTATCGCGGTTTCATGGCAAATCCCTCCCCCTTGGAATTTGCCCTATTATACCGCATTATACGAAAAAGACAATGTTACATGGTACTAGACCCAAAGGCTCAAAATTCACCAGGTAAAGAAGTTCTTGGCGTCCTTCAGGACGCCAAGAATTTTTGCTTTGTGGCCCTTGGTGTCTCGGTGGTTATAGTTTTATACCATTTTCTCTTTCAAGTGCAACAAACTTAATCTGTAACTTATTGATAATCCGTAATTATCTTTACCGAAAACCGAAAACCGTTTTACTGGTGCCATGGAAAAAATTAAATTCGGCGTCAGCGCCTGCCTCCTGGGAGAAAAGGTCCGGTATGACGGCGGCCACAAATGGGACCGGTTCCTCACCGGCACCTGGGGGAAATGGGTAGAATTCCTGCCCATATGCCCCGAGGTGGAATGTGGGCTGGGAGTTCCCCGGGAGGCCATGCGCCTGGAGGGCGCACCGGTTGCCCCCCGCCTGGTGACGGTGCGCCGGCGCCAGGATTATACCGGGCAGCTGGCGGCCTGGGCCGGTAAACGGGTAGGAGAGTTGGAGGCTGCCCATTTATGCGGCTTTATTTTTAAGAGCAACTCCCCCAGTTGCGGCGTGGTTCGGGTCAAAGTTTACGCTGATCAGGGGGGGCCGGTGAAGAAAGGGGTGGGCCTCTTTGCCCGCGCCTCATGGAACATTTCCCCTTGACGCCGGTGGAGGACGAGGACCGCTTTCATGACCTGGAAATCCGGGAGAATTTCATTGAACGGGTCTTCACGCTGAAGCGCTGGCGGGAGATGGGCGCACTAAACCCCAACCTGGCCAACCTGACGGCCTTCCACGCCCGGCACCAGCTAACCATCATGGCCCACAGCCCCGGACATAATCAACTCCTTGGTCAATTGACGGCTAAAGGACAGGAAATCCCGGTAGATGAACTCTACGCCCGATACCAGGGCCTGCTCCTGGAAGCCCTGGGCCGAAAGGCCACGGTCAAGAAGAATGTCCATGTCCTTTTGCACCTCCTGGGATATTTCCGGAAAGTGCTGTCTCCCAAGGAAAAGCAGGAGTTGGTTGAATTCATAGAAAATTACCGCACGGGGTTGGCGCCCCTCATCTTGCCGGTCACCTTGATTAACCACTATGGTCGTAAATACCGGCTGTCCTATGAGGCTTTTGCAAAACTGCTATTTCTGTCATCCTGAGCGCAGCGAAGGATCTAGATTCTTCGGTCGCTTCGCTCCCTCAGAATGACAATTCTTAGTAAAAAGTGAATTTTGCAAGAGGCTCCTATTTAATGGAACAATATTATTCAAATCCACATCCCGTTGAGCTGCAGTTAAGGAACCATGTGTAAAGAGGGGAACGGGGAGAAACGCGGTAAAGCGCGGATGGGCGGGCAAGCCAGCGGCGCGACCTTTCTGAGAAGAAATCTCTGAAAAAGTCATGTTGAGGGAGGGGCCAGGGGTTGCGGACCCCTGCCCCCTCCCTCAATCTCCCTCCCCCAACCCTTTAATACCAAGTCGCAGTCGAAAGGTAACAGTTGTACAAGGGGCGTGATTTATCACGCCCGCCTTTAGGGCGCAATAAATTGCGCCCAATAATACCTTTATGATTGCATCTTGGTATAAGAGGAGCGAAACTGGCTGCGGCGGTAACGAGCGCACAGGCGGATCTGCGCCTTCCAGGAAATTTGCCGGATGCTCTCTAGCTAAGGCAACAATCGAAAAATATCTTTAGCTGAAAGCTGTCAGCTTCCCTATTCCCTATTCCCTATTCCCTATTCCCTATTTCCTGGTCCCTGGTCCCTAAGTCGGGGAACACTTC
>VGSO01000436.1 GCA_016874945.1 Deltaproteobacteria bacterium | reverse complement strand
CCTCCCGCCCCTGGCCCTCTCCCCCAAAATTCCTTATAATAAATTCATGCACCTGGTGGCGGCCCTCATGGACCCCCGGGCCTATCCCGACCCCACTACCCGGGTGGCACTGGTCCAGACGCACATTTCTTACGTCTTCCTGACGGATAATTTCGCCTATAAGGTGAAAAAACCCGTGGACCTGGGGTTTCTCAATTTCACCACCCTGAGACGCCGCCATCATTATCTCCAGGAGGAACTAATCCTCAACCGCCGCCTCTGCCCCGAGATCTACCTGGAGGTGCTGCCCATTGTGGCGCACTATGGCCGGGTGGAAGTGGGAGGCAAGGGCCATCCGGCGGAATACGCCTTGAAAATGGTGCGTATGCCCCAGGAGCGGATGATGGACGAAGTGGCGGACCGGGGGGAACTGGACCGGGGGATGATGGATCGCATTATCCAGAGGTTAGTGTCTTTTTACGAAAACGCCGCCACCGGCCCCCGCATCAATAAATTCGGGGAACCTGCGGTTATCGCCTATAACCACGAAGAAAACTTCTCCAAGGCCGAAGCCCTGGCGGAGGACTTTTTGTCCCGGGAATTGCTGGAAGAAATCCGGTCCTTTGCCCGGAATTTTCTTTCCCGCAACCGGGCGTTATTTTTGCAGCGGATCAAGGACGGGCGCATCCGGGACTGCCATGGCGACCTGCACATGAAGAACATCTGCCTGGCGAACGGCATTTACATCTATGACTGCATTGAATTTAATCCCCGTTTCCGATATGGTGATGTGGCGGCGGACATTGACTTCCTGGCCATGGACCTGGACTTTCACGGGCTGGAGAAGCTGAGCCGCCATTTCGTGGAAGCTTTTGCGGCGGCCTCCCGGGACCCGGAATTGTTGATGATGCTGGACTTTTACAAGTGCTACCGGGCCTGCGTGCGGGGTAAGATCAATGCCTTTGCGGCCCTGGAGCCGGAGGTGCCGCCCATGGAGCAGGAGAGGGCCAGAAAAACGGCCCGGGCCTACTTTGAACTGGCCGGCCGGTATGCGGAGGAGGGGGCAAGATGGGCCGTTTGAAGATTTTGGTAATATTCGGATTGATGGGCGTGGGCAAAACCACCCTGGCCCAGGCCTTGGGCGAAGCTATGGGGTTACCGGTGGTGCACAGCGACGCGGTGCGGAAAAGCCTGGCGGGCCTTACCCCCACCACGCCCACCCCGGCGGAGTTCGGGAAGGGGATTTACGACGAAGACTTTTCCCGGAGAACCTATGAGGAAATGCGCCGCCAGGCTGCGGCGCACCTGGCCGCGGGCCGGAGCGTCATCCTGGACGGCTCCTACAAGCGGGAAGCCGAGCGGGAGCTGCTGCGGCAACTAGCCAAGGAGTATGGGGCCGCAGCGGTCTTTCTTTACTGCGCCTGCCACCTGGAGGTGGTGCGGCAGCGCCTGGGCATCCGGGCCCATGACCCCCAGTCCATCTCTGACGGCCGGGAGGAGATTTTGGAGGCCCAGGCCAAGGACTTCGACCCCGTTGACCCCTCCGCCCCGGATTTTTGGGGGGTGAACACCAGCCGGGAACTGCCGGAAGTCATGGAGAAGGTAAAATTTCTAATTGCCCGGATAGATACTTGACGAGAAAGCAATTAGCGCGCGGCCCCCGGCCGCCGCGAGGAGTGGGCGCGGCAAGCCCCATTTTTGGGATTCTCGCGGTAAGGAGAATCGGATGAATCCCCCCGAAGTAATCGAAAAGGTGAAAGACAAGGCCAAGGCCAATTTCCGCACCGGGCTCAACTGAGCGGAGTCAGTCTTTGAGGCGGTCCTGTCTCAATTGGAAACGGGTCTACCCCTGGAAACCATGTGTCTCATGACGGGCTTTGGGGCGGGGATGGGCCACTTCGGGGACACCTGCGGCG
>VGSO01000435.1 GCA_016874945.1 Deltaproteobacteria bacterium | reverse complement strand
TCCCCAGACGGAAGGCGTGGTGCTCATCGGAGAAATCGGCGGTTCCGCCGAAGAAGAGGCCGCGGCCTTCATCCAGGCCCACATGACCAAGCCGGTGGTGGCCTTCATCGCCGGGCAGACCGCGCCTGAAGGCAAACGCATGGGCCACGCCGGGGCCATCATCTCCGGCTCCAGCGGCAAGGCGTCGGACAAAATCGCAGCCCTGAACGCCGCCGGAGTTACCGTGGCCGCCACCATCGCGGAGTTGGGCGTCATCGTCAAACAGGTGGTGGGGAAGTAAGGCAGTTTTCGGTCTTCGGTCTTCGGTTAAAAGAGAAAATAGGACCTTTTGAACTGTAGGGGCGGGGTTTCCCCGCCCTTTTTTCATGGGGGACAATTTATGCGAGAATAGTTGCATCCCCAGCGAAAATAAGGGAAATTATACGAGCTTCCTTTTCTTGGCTATAGAATCACAAACTGAGCAATTTGGGTAATCTTTTATACCGAAGACCGAAGACCGAAAACCGAAAACGAGGAAAATATGCCTCATCACGAACCCGAAAAAGTAACGGGCAGTGCGGCCGCGGGCCTTAAGGTGCCGGACCGGCCCATCGTATTGTTCATCGAAGGCGACGGCACCGGCCCGGACATCTGGCGGGCCGCGCAGCCGGTGCTGGACGTCGCGGTGGCCAAAGCCTACGGTGGTCAAAAGGGAATCGCCTGGCAGGAAATCCTGGCCGGGGAAAAGGCTTTCAAACGCACGGGCAGCTACCTGCCGGTGGAAACCCTGACGGCCTTGCGGGAATACCGGGTGGCCCTCAAAGGCCCCCTCACCACCCCCATCGGCGGGGGCTTCCGCTCCCTGAACGTCACCCTCCGCCAGGTCTTGGACCTGTACGCCTGCATCCGCCCGGTGCGCTATTATGCCGGGGTGCCCAGCCCTCTTAAGGAACCGGAAAAGATCGATATGGTGGTCTTCCGGGAAAACACCGAAGACGTGTACGCCGGCATCGAATGGGAGGCCCACAGCCCCGAGGCCCAGCGCCTGGTCAACTTTCTTAATACGGAATTAGGCTGCCGCCTGGACCCCGCCGCGGCCATCGGCATTAAACCCATGACCGAGCGGTGCAGCAAGCGGTTAATCCGCATGGCTCTGAAATACGCCCTGGACCAGGGGCGGGCCTCCGTCACCCTGATGCACAAGGGCAACATCATGAAATACACCGAAGGGGCTTTCCAGAATTGGGGCTATGAGGTGGCCCTGGAATTCGGCGACCGGGTGGTATCCGAAGCCGAACTGGCCGCCCGCCACCAGGGGAAAGTGCCTCCTGGGAAAACCATGCTCAAAGACCGGCTGGCGGACAACCTTTTCCAGCAGGTGCTGCTGCGCCCCGCCGAGTACCAGGTCATCGCCACCCCTAACTTGAACGGCGATTACATCTCCGACGCCCTGGCGGCCCAGGTGGGGGGTCTGGGAATGGCCCCCGGGGCCAACATCGGCGACGATTGCGCCATTTTCGAGGCCACCCACGGCAGCGCCCCCAAGTACGCCGGCCAGGATAAAGTCAACCCTTGCTCCGTTATCCTCTCGGGGGCCATGCTCCTGGAATACCTGGGCTGGCGGGAGGCCGCCCGGCTCATCCACCAGGCCCTGCCCCAGACCCTCGCCCAGGGGATAGCCACCTACGACCTGGCCCGGCTGCTCCCCGGGGCTAAGGAAGTCTCCTGCTCCGGCTTCGGCCAGGCGCTCATTGAGAATATGGGGTGAGGTTCTTGGGGAAGGGGGCCAGGGGCCGACGGCCCCTTCCCCAAACCCCATCCCCCAACCCCCATAAGGGGAAAAAATAGCTGGGGGAGGTGGGCCTTAGCCCGCCTCCCCCAGCCCCATTATAGGGGGTTGGGAGGGGAGTTTGAGGGGAGGGCGGGGGACT
>VGSO01000434.1 GCA_016874945.1 Deltaproteobacteria bacterium | reverse complement strand
CCATCTCCCCGGCATGGGGATAGTTCGCCAGAACGGCGCCCTGCCGGTCCACCAACAGGACATGGGTCCCCGGGGGCAGTTGGCATTTCTTCAGGAAGTCGTCCAGCCAGCCCACGGAGAAACTGGCGATCAGGATGCTGCTGATTTCGCCCCGGGAATCCAGGACCGGATAGGCCAGGGGCATGATGGGCTGGAGGAGGGTCTTGCCGATGACAAAGTCCGAGACCTGAAATCGCCGGGTCTCTTGCAGGCGCCGGAACCAGCCCCGGTCGGCATAGGAAGTGGGCCCTTCCGGCGGGGGAACCCCGCCCAAGACCCGGCCCTGGGCGTCGGCCAGCCGATATCCCAGGACCCCGGCGGGTTTTTTCAGCAGCTCGGCGAAGATGAGGTCTAAGGCGGCCAGGGCCCGCTCCTTTGTATGGGGGAGCAGGGACAAGGTGTACAGGATATTTTCCTGGTCGGTGATGACGTTGTTAAATTGCTCGGAAGTGACCAGGGCCAGGGTCCTGGCTTTCTCTCTGGCCTCTTCCAGGGTACGCCGGCGCTGCTCCCAACTGAAGTAAACCAGCAGCATCAGGGCCGGCAGGACTGTCAGCAGCACCAGCCCCACCAGGCGGAACCGCAGGCTGAAGAACGGATTCCTTCGCATAGCTACTATCCAGGGTTTTTTCTTTCTTATCGGACACCGGGGGGGAAGAGATTACTTTCTCCGGGATTATCCGGCAACCTTGGGCGCCGCAGTCTAAAAATAATATTGGGGAAACCAAATTTCCAGGTATAAACCCGAAAAATCTCCTGTTTTTATAAGCAAATTGTCTTGTGCAAGGGAGGATGGCACAAATTTCGCTGAAAAATAATCTTTCCTGATTTGAGACTGTTGCAGGTACACGAATAATCCCTGATTGTCACCCTGAGCGAAGCAAGGGTCTAGATTCTTTTCCACCTATAGGGATTGCCAAAAGTTTTTTCCGATTGTTTTTTGACGTAGGGGCACAGCGTGCTGTGCCCCTTGTTTGACGGCAACTTGGTATCAGTGATGAGGACTGAGGACTGAGTAATTTAAGATTGGATTGGGAAGACTCAGTCCTCAGTCCTAAAATATCAAGTAACTGGTTTGGCGAAATGAGAACAATTACGTGACCTGAGTAATATGTGCAAAGTCAAGCCGGCAAGGAGACCCGGTCGGCCTACAAGAAAGGCTTTAGCCCCATTTATTTTTGCAGCCCTTTAGACGGATCAGCAATAGCCTAATTTTATATTGGTGGGGTTAAGCTTTGAGGCGAAATGGTCGGGGCAGGAGGTCGGCGACGCCATAGGGCCGGGGCGAGGCGTTGGTGACGATCCAGGCGTCCGGGGCCAATTCCGCCAGCCACTGGCGGCAGGCGCCGCAAGGCAGGGTCTGGTCTTCGGGGACGGCGCCGCTGGCATCGGCGGCGGCGTCCAGGCAGTAAACTGCAACGCCTTCGATAATCTTTGCCCCGTGGCTCCGGGCATGGGCCAGGGCGGCCCGTTCGGCGCACAGGGCCAGACCGTAACTGGCGTTCTCCACGTTGACCCCGGCATAAACTTTCCCCTCCGCCAGCACCGCGGCCCCCACCCGGAAGCGGGAATAAGGGGCATAAGCCTTATAAGCCGCCTGCCGGGCCTGCTCCAGGAGTTCTTGCTGGGGGGAAGTCATGGCAGTGATTCCCTAATTGAGGGTTTTCAGTTGGTGGGGCCCCTCCCCGCCAGGCTTTGCTGGATAACCTGACTTAGGCGGGGGCGGGTCCCAGCCGCGACTTCGTAGGGCCTTTATTTCTTGGCCCACATGGTGATTAAACCGATCAGCACCAGGGCGTAGGCCAGGATATCGGTCCAGAGCATCCCCCGGAAGATACCCGCGGCCTCCACCCGGGGGAGGCGGCGTCCGCGGCGG
>VGSO01000433.1 GCA_016874945.1 Deltaproteobacteria bacterium | reverse complement strand
TTGGTTGCGGCCTTTAGGCCGCGATGTGCTACCGGATATTTCTTTAAGCAACATGGGAAAATCGCAGCCTCAAAATGAATTTTGCAAGAGCCTCTTCAATTTTATCCTTAAAAATGCCCCCGCGGGCATTATCGTGGTGGATGGGCAGATGCTGGTTACCGAGATCAACCCCATCGGCGAAAAGATCACCGGATATAACCATTGTGTGGCCCTGGGGCGCCCAGCCAGATGAAAAAGCTGGTCCAGTAATTATGCCATGTCGCAAAACGCCATCATCCTGTTAAGAGCTTGCCCCGGTCCAAATAAAGGCGCCGGCCGCCGGCCCAGCGCTCCACCTGGGCGTGGTCGTGGGTGGCCACGATGAGGGTGGTCTTTCTTTGGTCTTTAACCCGCAAAATGATATCTTCAACGAGTTCCATATTGGCCGGGTCCAGGGATGCGGTGGGCTCATCCAGGAGCAGCACCTCCGGCGCGATGACCAGGACCCGGGCCAGGCCCAGGCGCTTGGTCTCGCCGCTGGACAGGGTGACGGCCCGCTGCCTCTCCTTGTGGCATAGGCCCACGGCCTCCAGCGCCCGGCGCACCCTGACCTCGACCTCCTCCCAAGGAACTCCCCGAACCTTTAGCCCGTAAGCCACGTTGTTAAAGACCGTGGTGTTGAACACCCCTACGTTGGGGAGCAGGAGGGCGAGGCGGCGCCGGAGGTCCAAACCCGGGGGGAGGATAACGGAGCCGGCCAGATACTGCACCACTCCCGTATCCGGCGGCTCCAGGAGGGCCAGAATCCGGAGCAGGGTGGACTTGCCGGAGCCGTTGGGGCCCATGACCGCGTACGCGCCTCCGGCCTCAAAGCGGTAAGAGAAATCATTGAGGACCGGCTGGCCCTGGTAGACTTTGCCCAGGTTAAGGGCGCTCAGGGTCAAGGCCATGGGATAAGGGCCGCCTCCGTTTTCCCCCACTGCTGCACCACCCGCAGCAGGAGGCTGATGACCAGGGACAGGGCCAGCAGGATTACGCCTAAGGCGATGGCCAGCTCGAAGTTTCCCTTGTCCGTTTCCAGGGCGATGGTGGTGGTCATGACCCGGGTGTAGCCGGCGATATTGCCCCCCACCATGAGGACCGCGCCCACTTCGGCCATGACCCGTCCGGCGGCGGCGATGATCGCGGCCATGATGCCGTAACCGGCTTCCCGGATGACGGTGAAGGACTGCTGCCGGGGGGTGGCGCCCAGGGTCACGGCGGCCTGTTTCACCGCCGGGTCCACTCCCATAATGGCCGCCCCGGCCAGGGAGGCCACGATGGGCAGGGCCAGGATGGTCTGGGCCAGGATCATGGCGCCGGGGGTGTAGAGGAGTTCCAGAAAGCCCAGGGGGCCTTGCCGGGAAAGGAGCATGTAGAGCAAAAGCCCCACCACCACCGGCGGCAGGCCCATACCGGTTTGCAGGAGGCTCACCACCGCGCCCCGCAGGGGAAACCGCTTCAGACCCGTCAGCGCGGCCACCGGCAGACCCAGGAGCGCGGCCAGGGCCAGGGCCCCGCCGGAAACTCCCAGGGACAGGAGGATGATGCGGCAAAGCTCCCGGTCGCCGGAGACGATGAGCCAAAAAGCCTGGCTGAATCCTTGAATGATGGAATCCATGTTTAGTTGACAGTTGACAGTGATCAGTGATCAGTAATCAGTGATCAGTTGTCAGTTGTTAGGTTCGAAGTTCAAGGTTCAAGGTTTGGATGCCAGGGAACCCTATGACCGAAAACCGAAAACCGAAGACCGAAAACCGCAGACCGCAGACCGCAGACCGAAGACCGAAGACCGAAGACCGAAGACCGAAGACCGAAGACCGAAGACCGCATTACTTGGCATTCGGAGTAAACAGGGTATTGCCGTGTTTATCCTTAAAGGCGCCGATGGCCTGCTGGCCTTCCGGAGAAATGAGCCAGTTG
>VGSO01000432.1 GCA_016874945.1 Deltaproteobacteria bacterium | reverse complement strand
ATTGGGGCGGTTCCCTCCCCCTTGAGGGGGGAGGGTTAGGGTGGGGGTGGTAAAAATAATTTGTATTATCCCATAGTTATAAACGGCTTCGCCCCCCTCCCCCTAGCCCCCTCCCCCCGTGGGGAGGAGGAATAGAAGCCGGGACCGGTTTTGCTAAACTTTTGCAAGAGCCTCCACAGATTAACACAGATAGACACAGATGAAGATGGTCAGGCTGGAGCCTGACCATCTTAAATTTAAGTAAATATGAATGGGCCAATTTTGAAAATCTTTGCCGGCGGGCTGATCCTGGGTTTGCTGGGGCTGTCCATCCTTCCGGCCTCGCTGGCTGCTTCCCCGGCGGAAACCCTACTGGAAGATCTGCGCTATGAAGTGGACGTCTGGGTTTGGCGTAAGGCCGTCCAGGCCCGCATCAGCCTGAGAAAGGTAGGGGAGGGGAGGTATTTGGCGGAAATTTCCGGGGAGGCTTTGGGCCTGGCCCGGGTTTTGAGCGGCCAGCGCCGGGATAATCACCAGACGGAGATGGTTTATCGCAACGGCCGGCTGGCTCCGGTGGTTTACCGGGAGGAATCCCGGCGCCGGGGCCGGCGTCATTTCAAGGAATACCGGTTCCTGTACGACCAGGGGCGGCTGGAACTGTGGCAGTGGGATGACCACCAGCAGCAATTGTTCCGCAAATGGGAGACCCCTCTGCAGGAGCCCATGTATGACCCCATCAGCGCGTTTTACAACTATCGTCTGGGATTGATGGGCCCGGTGAAGGCCGGGGACATCTTGAGAGTGCAGGGCATTCCCCATCCCCAGCGGGAAATTATCGAGGTGCGCCTCGGACCGGAGGGGGAGGAAGGTAAGGAAGCCATGGTTTCCCTGGTGAACCGGGCTTTTGAAGACGAGAAAGGCGTGGTCTTTGTAACTTTCGATAAAGACCTGGTCCCCACCCGGGCCTGGTCCCGGGTGCTGGTGTTCGGGAAAATCATCGGCCGGCTGCAGTCCGGGAGCAAGTCGGTGAAACCGCCCCTTGATTTGGCCGCATTTGATGATTACTAAATAAATAGCAGCCTGAGGACCGGAAAATCTGCACCCGGCTCCCCCTGAAGCACTGCGACTGGTAGGGGCGGCATGTGGGGGTTGCAGTCCCACCAGGCTGCTTTGAGATAAAGGCCATGCGGAGAGCATGGCTTTTTTATTGGGTGCGCCGGGCAGGGGGCAGAAACCGCCGGCAAGGAGGTAATGCCTGAGACATATCCCATCACTCTTTTTTTACATAATTATCTTGACAAATAATTGATTGTCTGCAAAAAATTTTTCCTGTAAGCCTCCTCCAATGCCGCGGCGCGGTTTATTCGTCGGTAAATTAACCCAACCTCCCAACCCCCGGGGCCGATTCCCTAAGCTCCCCGGTCATCTGCAAGACTTGGTTCCCCCAATAATCCAGGCGCAGGCGGCATCGCCGGTCGCCCCCTGGCTTCATGAAACCGCCATTATTATTGATACCAACTTGAGGAGAAAGATAATGAAGGCGATAAGGCGTTGCATGGCATGGGCCAGCCTGGCCGCCCTTTGGCTGGGCCTGCTGGCCGGCGGGGCCGCCGCGGCCCCGTCCCTCACCCTTTCACCAGGCTGGGGCCCGCCCACCTTGTCTCTGACCGTCAAAGGCTCCGGGTTTCCGGCCAACACCGTGGCGGAACTCTATTTCGACTTCCTGAGCCTGGCCCTGGCGGCCACAGACGGCGCCGGAGCTTTTACCCGAACCGTCAAGGTGCCGTCGGGGGCGCTGCCGGGGCTTCACTGGATCACGGCCTACGTCCGGGCCACCGGCGTGGGGGCGCAAAGGGGCTTCACGGTGCGCACTTCCTGGCGGCAGTTCCACAGCGTGGCCCAGCACACCGGCTGGAACCCCTTTGAAAATATTATCTATCCCTCTACTGTACCCAACCTGGACCTGG
>VGSO01000431.1 GCA_016874945.1 Deltaproteobacteria bacterium | reverse complement strand
TTCAGCACAGGCGAGACGCCTGTGCTACTGAGGTAGGGGCGCGGCCGGCCGCGCCCCCCGGACAAAATGTAGCCGCAGGCTTTACCGTGAAAATCCCCCTAAATCCCAGCAGTGTCCGGTTAGGTTCTTGCAGGTGTAGCACCGCCGCCCCCGGCGGTGTATTGTAGGGTGCGTTCTACGCACCATCCCCTTGGGGACCGGCTTGTCATGTCCCAAGGAGGCGAAGCTGGAGCTTCGCCGGAAAATTGCGTTCCCAAGCTGGACGGGCTGTTGCCCAAATCGGCCTGGGCTGATTTTTTTCATGGCCAAAATCATTTTAAGGTCGGAAAAAAGCAATTAAATGCTGGTAATGATTAACTATTGTGGTAAAATAGCCCATCTTCTTGGACCAAGGGGAGTCTTCCGATGATGGGGCAACAGGCCAAGGGCCAACAACTCAAAATGTTTTATCAAGGCTTATCTCTTGAGCGGCGGGTGCGCCCTGATCACCCCCTGCGCCAGGTCAAGAAACTGGTGGATTTTGATTTTATTTATCAAGAGGTGGCCCACTGTTATGGGGTAAACGGCAATGTTTCCGTACCCCCGCCGGTTATTCTCAAGTTGATGCTCCTGCTGGTGTTCTACAATGTCCGCTCCGAGCGGGAACTCATGGCCACCCTGCCCGAGAGGCTTGACTGGCTCTGGTTTCTCGAGTTCGATCTCGATGACGAGATTCCTGGTCACAGCGTCCTGAGCAAGGCCAGAAGGCGCTGGGGCCCCGCGGCCTTTCAACACTTCTTTGAAAGGATTGTCTGGCAGTGCGTGGCCGCGGGGCTGGTCGACGGCTCCAAAATCTTTATGGATTCCAGCCTCATCGCCGCCGATGCCTCAAAAAATTCCATCCTCAATCTGAACTCCCTGAAAAGCCAACTCAACCCGCACTATCAGGAACTGGAGGCCCGGCTGGAGGAGCTGCCCGCAGATGATCAAGGTAAGGGCCGGCTCAATAAGACTCGCGTGTCCACCACCGACCCGGAGGCCTCCCTGGTCAGTCAGGGCAAAGTGCGCTCCCAGCTTTCCTTCAAAGTGCACCGGGCCGTGGACAGCCACAGCGAAGTCATCACCGCCACCCAGGTGACTTCCGGGGCGGTTAATGAGGGCCATCTGCTTCCCGATCTGGTTGATCAACATACCGACAATACTCGCCGCCGGGCAGAGGTGGTGGTGGCGGATTCCCAGTACGGCACCATCAGGAATTATCTGGCCTGTCATGACCGGGGCCTCAAGGCGCATATCTCTCCTTTCAAAGACGGCCGAAACCGAAACGGCAGGTTTTCGGATGAGGCCTTCTCCTATGACCCGGAAGACGACGTCTACTTCTGTCCCGGGGGGCAACGGCTCAAAAGGACCCGCTACGACCGGAATCGTGAAACCTTCCAATACCAAGGCAAGGCCAAGATTTGCCAAGCCTGCGCCCTGAAGGACAAGTGCACCGGTGCCAAGAGGGGCAGAACCCTGAATCGCCATCTCCGGCAGGAGGAAGTCCGACTCATGCGGGACCGGGCGCAGTCCTGCCGGTCTAAACAAGACCTCAGAACCCGTCAGCACCTCATGGAGAGAAGCTTTGCCCGGTCGGTGCCACTTGGCTTGAAGCGGGCCCGCTGGCGAGGGCTCTGGCGGGTCCAGATCCAAGAGTACCTCACGGCCGCCATCCAGAACATCATGATTCTGGTGCGATATATCAAAGAGCCTGGCGCCGCCATCTCCTTGGCAATGAAGCAAGCCAAGGGTAAGTGGCAGAAATTACAAGCATTCTTTGGTTCTGTCAGCACCCTGTGGGGCTATCATTACCCATAAAGGCCAGATCTCCTGGATCGGCTACGGCTGCATCGGCGTCCCCGGATAGCCGCCCCGGCATCCGGGAGCGCTCAAAGGCAGTTCAAAAAAATGTATTTGAGCAACAGCCCGGGGAGCTTGGGAACGA
>VGSO01000430.1 GCA_016874945.1 Deltaproteobacteria bacterium | reverse complement strand
GGGCAGCCTGGGTTTCATCTGTCAGGTCCAGGCCCGCCAGCCGTTCCTGAAGGCGAGCCAGCAGTGTCGCGTCTTCCCCCGGGAGCCGCTGCTCCATGAACAGCTTATACGCCGAACTAGTGGCCACTAACCCTTCGGGCACCGGCAGACCCAGCTCGTTTCTCACCCGGGCCAGGTTGCCGGCCTTGCCTCCCAGGGCGGGGTAAAGTTCGGGGCCAGCCTCTTCCAGGCGCACCAGCATCGGACTTGCCGGAAAAGGCGGCCGCGCATCCAGCCGGCGGTGAATCTCTTCATGGATGCGGACCCGGGAATTCTCCAGTTCCGGCCAGCGGTTTCCGGACATGCGGCCCAGGGCGGAGACCATAACGGCCAGATGATGGTCCAGGGCGTCGACGCTGGCTCGCAGATAGGGGAGGTCAAAGCCCTGCCGCCCAGAAAGCTTCTCCTCCAGGTTCCCCATGATGGTAAGGGATTCGTTGTTGGCCGCGAGCACTTGCTGGAACCCTCTCCAGATTTCTTTTAAAAAGGGACCCGGCGGGGCTGCTGGCTTTCTTCTTTTCCGGAACCAATCCAATATGCCCATGAGCTCTTTGGGTGAAAAATTTACCTTGACATCATTTTACATACGTGGCAAAAATAAGCAAAAATTATGTGAAAAATTTCACATTATTGCAAAGTGACAAATTTCTTGACACTTATGACCTTTATTTAAGTGAAGATAAAAAGGAATTTCTATATTTCCCTTCTCCATTCGGATGTTAAACTGCAATTGTCATTCCTATCCACTGGCACAGGCATTGCTTCACCTGACCAAAGGCTCAAAAGGCTCAGGCGGCAGGGAACGTTTAGGGACCGCGCCTGAACTTATTATAAATCCAACCGTGGAAAGGGAGGTGAAGAAATTGAAAAGGATTTTGGTGGTCTTTTTTAACTTTTTCTTGCTGATCTTGCCCACCCTGGCTTGGGCGGCGGCGGAGAAAGCGGAATTGCTGGAGAAGAAGGTGAATCTCGCCAAGCTCGGCGGCGTCAATTACTTCTTCGCCAAGTGGTACAACGACAACCTGTGGGTCTATGCCATTATCGTCACCGTGCTCATGGGCGTGGTGGGCGGGATCATCGCTTTTGTCACTGACATCTTTCTGAAAATGGCCGGCTTGGATGTCACCAAGATCGAACATCACGAATAACGCCCCGATGGGAGGAAATGCACCATGTTTGATTTTTTTAATGTGTGGATGCCCATCGCCGAAATGGAGTTTAACGCCGCTATCTTGGTCCTCATCGGCTTTGCGGTGGGCGTCCTGGGCGGCTTTTTCGGAGTGGGCGGCGCCTGGATCGTCACCCCGGCGCTCAATATCTTTGGATTCCCCATGGCTTACGCCATCGGCACCGACCTGGCCCATATCTTCGGCAAGTCCATCGTGGCCACCGCCAAACACCGCAAAATGGGCAACGTGGACGTCAAACTGGGACTCATCTCCATCGTCGGTTCGGTCATCGGCCTGGAGATAGGGGCTCAGAACGTCATGTGGCTTACTGCCAAGGGGATAGCTGGCCCGGTGGTGCGCTTTACTTACATGGCGCTGTTGTTCGGGCTGGGCTTCTACATGCTATATGACTATCTTACCAAGGACAAGCGGGCGGCGGCCCAGGCCGCCAAAGTGGCCGCGGCCGCCCGGGCCGGCGTCACCATGGCGCCCCGCAAGGCCTGGAACCTGCCGCCCATGATGCACTTCCCGGCCTCGGGGATCACCATCTCCTTCTGGACCGTGACCGGGGTCTTCCTCTTCACCGGCTGGCTCTCCGGCTTCCTGGGGGTGGGGGGCGGCTTCATCCGCATGCCGGCCCTGATCTACCTCATCGGCTGCCCCACCGCCATTGCCGTGGGGACTGACTTGTTCGCCGTTCTGTTCGCCGGGGCCTATGGTTGCTTCACCTACGGCATCAAGGGCCGGGTGGAAATCATCGCCGCCGT
>VGSO01000429.1 GCA_016874945.1 Deltaproteobacteria bacterium | reverse complement strand
CAAGGGAAGGGTATGTCCTGACAGCGCCCCAAAGGGCCCAATTTCCGGTTAATGGTTGAGAAAAGCAAGGTTTCATGGGTTCCGGACCCCTAAACTTCGCCATTGCCTCATCCTGACAGCCATTTCTTGGGCATTTTGCAAGAGGCTCGGTGTTCCTCGCAATATTCGTAGGTCTCCGGGTTGGCAAAGGCGGCGTCGCCCCGAAACCAGAAAAGCTTGAACCAGCCCCGGTAGCGCTTCACTATGGGCTTTATGAACTTAAGCGCGCCGTCGGCAGAATGGACGTTACCCGGTCTCAGTTTGGCGCCCAGACAGTCGCCGTCGCTGGTGAAGGCAAACAGCGGGTGGAAGCAGTTTTTGGCAAAATGACCGTGGTAGGCCACCCCCTCCTGTTTGCCGTGGGCCGGGTCCTCGGTGGAATCCAGGTCGATGATGAGCCGCTTTTTGTTCTTCCGCTTTAATAATACTAGGTTAAGTATATATGTCGATAGCAAATGATATGACCGCCAATCATAGCAAATGAATTGTCCGCTTTTGCGGATTTCGGAGACTAGCGCCAGGGGGAGGCGCGATGAAGCTCTATCCGGAATCCGCCCTGAGGCGGGCGATGAAAGTAGTGGAAGTCATGCTGAAGGCCATCGGCAAAGAGATCAAATGGATTCAGGCGGCGGACATTCTGAGGGTGACGCCCCGGACCATCAGGAGGATGCGGGCCGTCTATCAGGAGCAGGGTATCGATGGCTTGACCGACCGACGGCGGGGGCGGCCCTCAGCCAGGCGAGCCCCTTATGAGCTGGTGGAAAAGGTTCTCTGCTTGTACCACGAACAATACTTTGACTTTAATGTCAGGCACTTCCATGAATACCTGGTAAGCCGCCACGGTCTGTCGTGCAGCTACACCTGGGTCAAGAATCTGCTTCAGGAAGCCGGCTATGTCAAGCGCCGCCAAGGCCGGGGCGGACACCGGAAACGGCGGCAGCGGCGGCCGCTGTTTGGCCAGATGCTGCATCTGGACGGCAGCGAGCACCAGTGGCTGGCCCTGCGGCCCGGGGAGCGTCAGGTGCTGTTGCTGGTGGTGGATGATGCCACCGGGAAGAATTTGGCGGCCAGGTTGGTGGAGGCCGAGACTACCAAAACGTGCCTGGGGATCATGCGGGAAGTGGTGGAAAGCTACGGCATTCCGGCGCAGCTCTACACCGACCGGCACAGTGTTTATTGGTATACGGCCAAAGCCGGCGGCAAGGTGGACCGGGAACGACTCACGCAGTTCGGCCGGGCCATGGAGGAGTTGGGCGTGGAGATGATCCCGGGCTATTCGCCCCAGGCCCGGGGCCGCAGCGAACGGTGGAACGGCACCTGGCAAGGTCGCCTGGTGGCGGAGTTGCGGCTGGCCGGTATCGCTGACTTGGCCGCGGCCAACCGCCATATCGCCACCAAGTTTTTACCGGGGTTGAATGGGCAGTTTAGCCAGGCTGCGGCTGAACCTGGCAGCGCCTTTGTGGGCGCCCAGGGCGCTGATCTGGACCGGATTTTCGCCATTCGCCACGAAGCTCGGGTGGTGGCCAACGATAACACCGTGCGGGTTAATAATCTGACCCTGCAGCTGGAAAAGTCGCGGTTTCGGGACCACTTTGCCCAATGCCGGGTGGACGTCTGCGAACATCTAGACGGCACCTATGCCGTGGTCTGGAAGAAGCGAGTTATCGGGCGCTATGACTCGCAAGGCCAAGCCCTGAGAACCCCTGGGGGCCAGCCCCCAGACCCCCGGAGTTTATCGCTTTGGGGTCCAGGGAAGGGCTCGAACATGGGAAAGGGGAAGCGCTCGGCTTCCCCCTCTTCCCCGGACATCCCGCCGGCGCTCGGGTCGCTCTCCAGCGTTGCCCTATCCTCCGGCGAGACATCCCCAGGTTAAGGGATTACATGAAAAAACTCAACCGGACATTTCATATGCTATGAAAACCGGACATCTGTATGTGCTATTGACA
>VGSO01000428.1 GCA_016874945.1 Deltaproteobacteria bacterium | reverse complement strand
ATTCCATGACAAAATTAAAAGGCGGCGTTGCCGCCGCCCCCGTATTTTCCCTGGTAGGCACGCGGGGATTTGAACCCCGGACCCCCACCGCGTCAAGGTGGTGCTCTCCCCCTGAGCTACGTGCCTATGCACTTTCTTATATCCCGGAAGCCCCGCGTTCGTCAAGGGGGTATGGGGTTAGTTGCCAGTTAGCAGTGATCAGTTGTCAGTAAAGTGCCCCCACGGGAAGATGCCGCCAAGTTGCCAGAGCGCGACGTGCCGCGCCCCCATTTGGCAGATTGCTCATGCAGACACTTGGCATTTTGAGCATATCGATATTATATTGGGAAATCAATATGATAGCCATTTTCATGAAAATTGATGAATTCAGCGGGCTAAAATAACCCCACTGATCACTGATAACTGACCACTACTCAACACCCCACCCAAATCACGAATTTATCCAGGGGCTCCCGGTCGGTGCGGAAGGCGTTGGCCGGGGCGGCGGGGTCGGGGTAGCCCAGGGCCAGCCCCACCACGATCTTCTTGTTGGCAGGCAGGTCAAGGTGCCGCCGCACCAGGTCCGGGTAAAGGGCCAGTTGGGCTTCGATGCAGGTGCCCAGACCCAGGGCGTGGGCCGCCAGGCAGACGCCGTGGATGAGGGCGCCCAGGTCCAGCATGGTATAAGGCACCGTCAGCCCTTCTTCAAAAACCACATAAATGATGGCCGGGGCGCCAAAGGCCCGGGTCATGTTCACCATGTGGGCGAAGCGCCGGGCCTTGTCCTCCCGGGCGATGCCCATGGTCCCGAAAAGCCCTGCGGCGCAAGCCATATATCGTTCCTTATACGCGTCGGGAAAGGTTTGGGGCATGACCACGTCCGGGTTGGGCGGCTGCTTCTGCTCAAAAGCCGCGGCCATATCCCCGGTGAGCCGCGTTACCACCTCTCCCCCCGCCACCACCAGTTCCCAGGGCTGGGTATTGCCCCAGGAAGGGGACCAGCGGGCGGCGTCCAGCACCCGTTCCACCAGGTCCCGGGGGACCGGGTCGGGCTTGAAGGCCCGGATGCTCTTTCGGGTTTGCATGCCATCCAGCAGTTCCATGACCCACCTCCTGTTTTTGCTGGTCGAATAATTACGGCAAAAGCCGGGAGCCAGCCTTGTTTCCCCAGGCTTTCTGGGATATTAATATTCCCTGGGGACAGCCTGTCAATAGTTTTTAGGGCATCAAATTAATTTTGATGAGCCTCGGATGGAATAGAAAGATTCACCGCGCCGACACCAAGACACCCAGGGGCCGCTAAAAACTATCAAGGGTGTCCTGGGTTCCAGGGTACCAATAAATATTTCTGGGTGAATCTTTGTGCCCTCGGTGTCTTTGTGATAGGTTTTTTTATTTTAAGAAACTTCTTGCCCCAAAGCGTTTTCAAAATGGAGATTTTATGGTTGCGTCCTGTCAAATCGTGGCATTCCCGGTGATCCTCCCCTGGCGGGAGGAATTTTGGACCCTGCCCCTTTATTTCCCGGACCTGAGGGTGGGAGTGGTGGAAGGATGGCCGCCCCAGATACCCTACCAGGGCGTGGAAATGCCGCCGGAGGCTATGGCGCCGGCCCAGGAGCTGAAACATTACCGGCCGGGGGACCTGCGCCAGTGGCAGGCCTTCGGGGAATTCCGCCGGGCCCAGGAGGACCTGGGGGACTTGGTCCAGGCCCTGCGCCAGTATGGGAAGGAACCGGAGCCGGAACCGGAGGCGGCCCCTTCCCCCGCCGCCTGGTCTCTGGCCTGGCAGTTGGAAAAGATGAGCGCCGACCAGGAGACCCAACTCCTGCTGGTGGATAAGGGTCAGGACTGGCTGCAGGACATCCTGAAGCCGGAGCCTTGGGAAGACCGGCCCGCGTTCAACGTGCCCGGGGTGGGAGAAATGGTGGACCCGGAACTGGCCAAACTCCGCCACCGCCTCTGGCTTCGGGTTATGGCCCCCTATCTGGAGGGAGACTATGCCCCCTTGCTCCTGGGCC
>VGSO01000427.1 GCA_016874945.1 Deltaproteobacteria bacterium | reverse complement strand
AAAGGATTGATTAGTCGCTTATTTAGTAGGGGATAAAATATTGCCGCCAGCAGTCAGCCGCCAGTAGCCAGGATAACCCTTTCTAACTGCTGGCGGCTGGCGGCTTAAGTCCGCTTTTCCGAAGCGGGGTTACTGCCGCGGTCAGGTGGAGCCGGGCTCGCAGCCCGGGGCGGGGGCCGGTTCGGCTAGCAGTTCCACTTGGTCCTGCACCGCCTCCAGGACTATTCCCACCGCGGGTTTTTCCCCGTAAAACAGGGCGCCTTCGGTGTAAGGCGAGGTTTTAAACCCGGTGTACCGGTCCAGGCCGGCCCGGTGGAAGCCGACTTTGAGCAGGAGCGCCAGGAAGTCCCTTCCCGGTATGGCCCCGCCGATTCACTGGAACCAGTTCTCGATGCGGCCGGCCCGCTCTTGGGGCAGGGGGCTGACCAGCACCATATCGGCCACCATGAGGCGCCCCCCGGGCTTGAGCACCCGGTGGGCCTCCCCCAGGACCTTTTCCTTGTCCACCGTCAGATTGATGACGCCGTTGGAGATGACCGCATCGAAGGAGTCGTCCGGGAAAGGCAGGGATTCAACTTCCGCCACTTCCAAGATGACGTTGGCCAGGCCGGTGAGGGTCAGGTTGGCCCGGGCCTTGGCCACCATTTCCGGGGTGACGTCGATCCCCGCCACCCAGCCCCCGGGGCCCACCATGATGGCGGCAATGAAGGCGTCCACCCCGGCGCCGCAGCCCAGGTCCAGCACCGCGTCTCCGGGGTAAAGGGCGCCCAGGCTGAAGGGGTTTCCCACCCCGCAAAAAGGGGCCAGGATCGCCGGGGGAAGTGTCCGGAGGATATCTTCCGGATAATCCTGCTTTCTAAGCCCTTCCATCCCGCAAAGGTACTGGAAGCAGCCCCCGGCGCCGGACGCGGCCACCCCGGAATATTTCTCCTTGATTTTTTGCCGAATCAGGCCGATTTCGGCCTCGGTGAGGTCGGTGGTCATGGTCGTTCTCCTATGGAGAAAGCTGTCAGCTATCAGCTTTCAGCCCAAAAATTCCAAATAGCTGACTGCTGACTGCTGATAGCTGATAGCTGAAGGCTGACAGCTAAAAATCATCCAATCTCCTTGCCGATGTCAAAGGCCCGGCCCAGGTATTCTCCCAAGCCGTGGTAGGTGCGGATTTCCGGGCCGAAGACGATGGGCTTGACTTTTGCGATATCCGGCAGCCCCCGGTCCCCCAAGACCGCCTCATCGGCCTTGACGTCCAGGATCTCCCCCACGAACAGGGTGTGCAGGCCGATCTCCAGGGTGTGGAGCAGCTTGCACTCCAGGATGAGGGGAAATTCCTGGACATAAGGCGCGTCCACCAGGGTGCTGCTTACGGGGGTGAGGCGGGCTTGGGCGAACTTGTTCACTTCCCGGCCGGTGGCCATCCCCAGGTAGTCGGCTTCCCGGACGCGGTCTTCCGAAGGGATGCTGACGGTGAAGGCCTGGCGGGAGACGATGCACCCGTAGGAATAAGTGGCCTTGCGCAGAGACACCGCGACGCACGGCGGCTTGGAGCAGCACACCCCAGCCCAGGCCGCGGTCATGGCGTTGGGCTTGCCGTTCTCATCATACACGCCCACCACCCACACGGGGGTGGGAAAGGCCAGGGTGCGGGGACCCAATGACTTTTTCATGATTTTTCTCCTTGCATGTGATTTTAAGTCGGACGGTGAAAAATGCAACCGTGGTCGAACTTTTGCACCTTGGCGTTCTTGCGCCATAGCTTATCAATTATGATATTTTAGAGAAAACCAAGCAGGAGCTTGGGAAATAGACATTCATGAGCCTTTGGCTCACTCAAAATCGTGAAAAGTATTGGTGGCACAGGCTTTCCAGCCTGTGCAATGTTAGTACTTTCGGGGCGGACAAAACTCAAAACTCGAAACTTGAAACTCGAAACGCAAAACTTTTCGAAGCTGACCTAAAGAGAAAGATGCTGGAACTCAAAGCGCGGTTGGAACTACTGCAGGA
>VGSO01000426.1 GCA_016874945.1 Deltaproteobacteria bacterium | reverse complement strand
TGAAGCTGTCTTGCCGCACCTTTTTCCGGAACCGAGGCATGCCCTTGGCCTTCTTGAGGCCGTCCCACAAAGCCCGGTCCAGGTCCCGGAGGACCTGCTGGAGGACCTGGGAATGGGCCTCACGGAGGAAACCGTATTCCTCGCTCTGCTTCCAGAGCCTCAGGAGCCCCGCCAGGTCCTGGTAGCTCAGGAGCGGGGTCCTGCTCTCCAAACGAGCCAGTTGCAGCGCCAGGGCCTTGTTCCACACGAACCGGCAATGGCCGCAGAAACGCAGGAATCGCCGCTCGTGACCGCCCTTGGTCTTAAGTCTGAATTTATAGCCTTGACGCCGCAGCATGATGGTTTCGCACCGCTTCTAACAACCTCTACGGTCGCCTCTCATCCCCTTCCTGAAGGAAGGGGTCTTCTCGGCGACAAGTGATAACAAAATCATAGGCCCGGGCTACCGTCCGGTGCTTCGGCTTCTTAGTCCGCTTCGCCCTTTTGGTTTGCGATGTATTTTCTAACAACTTCTTCACTCATATCCCCTACGGTGCCAACGTAATAACTCGGATTCCACAAATGCCCCCGAAAGAGCTGCTTCCGGATGCCGGGATGTTGAGTCAGTAGCCGCCGCGCAGATATTCCCTTGATCCATTTCACTAAGACCGAAATACTTATATGGGGAGGCGCGGATACGAAAAGATGCACATGATCTTCATTAGCCTCCTGTTGCACGAGCGTAAACCCCTTCTCCAAGGCAATCTCATTGAAAATACTGAGCAAATCATCAGATGTTTTGCTCACAAGAACCTTTTTCCGGTACTTTGTACAGAAAACAATATGATACCCAATCTGATAAACGCATGTCCGTCTGTGTATTGTTTCCATTTAGTACATATGGTATCATATTTATATACATTTATCAATATATTTTCAATTATTGATCTTTGTATATAGTCGCTTTCATCCCTCATATGAATAAGAGGGAATTCCCGCTCAGCCTCTTAAAAATGTGTTCCACGCCGGAAGTTATGGATTATAGTAATTAAATTAATATGTTGATCATACTTTGATTAGGTGCGTTTTTCACGGTAAATGCTCAGAACGAGGTCATGCTGTACGACCCGCTGGGAATGGGCAGCAGGGTGCGGATGATATACAGGGATTTTTTCAGGCCGCTGATATTGACCACGACCACGTCGTTATCCTTCACCGCCAGGTCCGGGTCGCTACGGGCGATGATGTTCTTGAGATTAGTGTTGATGCTGATGGGTTTGCCCTGATCGTCAAAACGCATGACGGTGATGTTGTCGGTGCCCAGGATAGGTTCGATGCCCCCGGCCATGGCCACGGCCTGGGAGACGGTGAGGTTTTCTTTAACCGGGATGTTGCCCGGCCGGCGCACTCCGCCCAGGACATAGGCGGTGCCGGCAAAGGGGACGTGGATGACGTCGCCGCTTTTCACCGGCAGGTTCAATTCCGGGGCCTGGCCGCTCACCAGGCGGCGCAGGTCGATGACAATGGTCTCGGTCTTGGGGGCAAAGGGCTGCACCGCGCCGGCCCGTCCTGATTTGGCTAGGTCCGGGGCGTTCTGATGCCGGATGAGATTGAGGGTGTCGCCAGCCGGAGCGCCGCCTCTGCTAGAGAATCCCCCGGCCAGAGCCAGCACCTCCAGCAGGGTCCGGGGGCCGATGATCTCATAGGACCCGGGTTTGTCCACCGCGCCGGTGACGGCCACCCGCTGGTGGTGAAATTCCTTCACCGCCACGGTGACCTGCGGATTCACCAGATAATTGGAGCCGTAGGCCTCTTCCAGGCGCTGTTCGATCTCCCGGGTGGTGAGCCCCCCCACCTGCACCACCCCCACCAAGGGCATGGTTATCTGGCCCTGGCCATTGACCCGCAACTCCCGGCTCAGCTTCTCCTGGCCGAAGACCTCGATGGTCAACTGATCCTCCGGCCCCACTTTATAGTCTTTGTAGTCGGCCAGGGAGGCCTGGCTGGCCTGCACCATGAGTTGCTGCTGCAGGTTCTTATTGGGATCGGGGGGTTGCATCTGGG
>VGSO01000425.1 GCA_016874945.1 Deltaproteobacteria bacterium | reverse complement strand
AATTCCCAGGACCGCCCGGACGGTGCGGTCAGGGGGAAGAGGTAGAGTAAGAGGACGAAGCTCCATGGTTTCAGTAATCAGTGAGCAGTGAGCAGTTGCCAGTGGGCAGGAATGTAGCTTTACCGCCAACCCGTTAACCCGCCACCCCGCTTCCTTATAAATCATTTCTTTTATCATGAAAATGCCGAATCGGAAAGCAAATCCGCGTCTTCTAAAAGAATCCGGGCGGGATGGAGGTCAATGAGCCAAGGCACGAGTCCCTGGCCGTCCTGCCAGGCGACCAGGTGTTCCCAGCCTCCCAGGTGCACCACCCGGCCTTGGGCGGACAAGCGGCGGAGCCTCCGGGCCAGGAAGCGCTCCCGTTGCAGCGCCTCCCGGTATCCCGAACCGGGCAGCCGCGCCGGGCGCTGCTTCCAGGCCTTTCTGGCCCGGTGAAATTCCCCGGCCACCCAATCCTTCATGGAACCATCCGCAGTGGCCAGAAGCGACTCCAGGTTTTCCCGGTTGAGCAGTTCCCGGCCGTAGCGGGGTAGATGGCGCCGGGAAAGCTCCCCCAAGTCCAAGGCCCGCCAGGGAGTCTTATGGGCCCTGCTCCAGTCCCGAGCGGCCCGGGCCTCGAAGGGAAGAGCCACCTGGGCCGCCAGGCGCTTAAGGGCCAGGTGGTCTTGGGCGGACTGCGGCAGCCCGGTAAGAGCCTGATCCAGTTTTTTGAGCCAGTCTTTCTCCCAGCGGCGGCGATAGCGCAGGGAAAAAGGGCTGATCTCCACGGAAATGAGGTGCGGGCGGAGGAAGCCCAGCAGCTTCCAGACCCGGGAATAGCCCTGGGGGTCGCCGTGCACCGCGCCCACCAGGATTAGATTGGCCGCCGCGGCCTCCGGAATCGGGGTGGGATCATTCATGCAAATTAAAATAATCACCACCAAGACACCAAGGCGCAAAGATTCACCAAGGCACAATTATCGACGTCCTGGCACTCCAGGACGACGATAAGAGCATCTTCGCGTCTTGGTGTCTTGGTGGTTAGATTTAATCAATCTCCCACGGCTCCGTGCTTGCCGTAAACATTATAATCCGAAAGCTCGGCGAATTTGTAGAGCCACCTGGCTCCGGAGACTTCCGGGGCCAGGTCCATATGGGCGCCCCAGTTGATGACGTGCACCTCCTTGAGGTCCCGGTCCGGAGGGGACCCCAGTTCCCGGTCGTTGAACACCGGCGCATGGGCGAAGATGAGGAGGCGAGCCGCCTGCTCGATCTCCCGGTTCCAGGCCTCGCCGCCGGGGGTCATTTCTCCGGCCAGACGCCCCACGTAAATGCTCAAGGGGTGGAAATCGCCTTCGGCATCCCAATAGGGCTGCTCGCTTGCAAGCCTGGCCCCGAAAACCCAGTCCGTGGTCCGGTCCAGGAAGAGCAGGGTCTCTTCACCATACACCGGGTGCACCCCATAAACCTGATAAAGGCCGAAATCACAGGATTCGTCATATAACTCTTCCAGCTCGTCAAAGGAATAAGGGCCGTCCCATTCGATGAAAATGGTTTTGAAGGGCATGGGTTCTCCTGTTAAAAAGGAATTTTGATTATTAAAAATGTAAGGCGATCCCGGCGTGACCTGCCCCCATTTTTAGGACCATACAAAATGTTAGAATCCCGGTATTAAGGCCTCCATGATATCAGAGGTTTTGGCTTCATGAGATATTGTCTTTACCGGTGCGGAGGATAGGGCAACGCTGGAGAGCGACCCGAGCGGCGCTCTGCCGGTCTCACCCTTTTTTTGACCAAAATGGCTGGAGCAGAACGTGAAGCCACGATAGCACAAATTTCACTTAAAATCCATCTTTGCCTTATCAGGTTCCGGGTATCTTAATTTTTCCTTAATGACCATATTCTTCTTGGAGCGGTGACCCAAGAACTCAGGTCAACGGCAGCCAGAGGAAAAGCCGGGGCCCCCTGCCTCACTGGTCCCAGGGACAGCCCACCCGATGTTTTGGCGTTTTGGCGCCTGGGCGTGAGGTTAAAGACCCGGTTGACCTCCCGGTGGAATCTTGTTAAG
>VGSO01000424.1 GCA_016874945.1 Deltaproteobacteria bacterium | reverse complement strand
CCCGAGGGTATGGGAGAGGGGGAAAGGGCCGTCGGCCCCTGGCCCCCTCTCCCAAGGTTTATCTACCCCAGAATCGCCTTCAGGTCCTGGTCCGGGGTGGAGATGGGTTTGATGTTGTAGTTTTGCACCAGCACGTCCAGCACGTTGGGCGTAATAAATGCCGGCAGGCTGGGGCCCAGGTGGATGTTTTTAATGCCCAGGTAAAGCAGGGTGAGCAGAATGGCCACCGCCTTCTGTTCGTACCAGGAGCAAATGATGGACAGGGGGAGATCATTGACCCCCACGCCGAAGGCGTTGGCCAGGGCCACGGCGATCTGCACCGCGGAGTAAGCGTCGTTGCACTGGCCGATGTCCAGCAGGCGCGGGATGCCGCCGATGTCGCCCAGGTCCTGGTCGAAGAAGCGGAATTTTCCGCAGGCCAGGGTTAGAACCACGCAGTCCTTGGGCACCTTTTCCACGAACTCGGTGTAGTAGTTCCGGGTGGGTTTGGCGCCGTCGCAGCCCCCCACCAGGAAAAAGTGGCGGATGGCCTTGCTTTTAACGGCCTCGATGACCTGGCCGGCCACTCCCAGGACGGTGGTGCGGGCGAAACCGGAATTGACAAAGCGGCCGTTTTCGTCGGCGGCGAACCCCGGCAGTTCCAGGGCCTTGTCCACTATCGGCTGGAAGTTGCGGTCGGAGATGTGCTTGATCCCCGGCCAGCCCACCAGGCCGCAGGTGAAGAGGTTGTCGGCATAGACTTCCTGGGGCCGCTGCAAGCAGTTGGTGGTCATGACGATGGCCCCGGGGAACTGGGCGAACTCCCGGGTCTGGTTCTGCCAGGCGGTGCCGTAGTGGCCGTAAAAGTGGGGATACTTCTTTAAAGCCGGATAGCCGTGGGTGGGGAGCATCTCCCCGTGGGTATAGACATTAATGCCTTTACCCTCGCTGGCCTTGAGGATTTCTTCCAGGTCCAGCAGGTCATGGCCGGAGACCAGGATGGCCTTCCCTTGCTTATGGCCCAGGGGCACCTTGGTGGGCACCGGATGGCCGTAGCGCCCGGTGTTGCCCGCGTCCAACAGTTCCATGGTCCGGAAGTTGATTTCGCCGCACTTCAGGCACAGACCCAAAAGCTCGTTCAGGCCCAGGCCCTTGGCCGCGGTGGCGGCCAGGGCTTCATGGATGAAGGCGTACACCTTTTCGTCTTCCTGGCCCAGGATCTGGGCGTGGTCGGCGTAGGCGCAGATGCCTTTGACCCCGAAGAGCAGGGTGTGCTTGAGAGACAAAAGGTCGGGGTTGTCCGCCGGGTATGACATGATCCCCACGGCCGCGGCCTGCTCCAGCAGTTCTTCTTTGCCGGGCTTGGGCGCAAAAGCGGCGGGGCCTTCAGAGAAGGCGGCGCTGCCGCCCGCGGCCTGGACCTTGGATTTCAAAGCCTCTCTCAATTCCACACACCGGTTGATGAGCTTAACGAACCGATCGGGATCGAAATCCACGTTGGTCAAGGTGGAAAACGCCGCTTTCACGGTAAAGACGTTGACTTCCCGGTCGCTGACCCCCGCCTTGCGGCCTTCCACGGCCACCTGGCTCAGCCCCTGGAGGGAGTAAATCAAGACGTCCTGCAGGGCCGCGACTTCGGCGTTTTTCCCGCATACTCCCAAAACGGTGCAGCCTTCGCCTTTGGCGGCTTGTTCACACTGATAACAAAACATATCTTGCCTCCTGATTTATTATTTCTAGTCTTGGCAGCCGGCCTTTCCGGCCGCGCCGGCCTCATGCTGAGTCTGATTCTATGACCGGCCTCGGGGTTGAGCCTTGACTTAAGACAAAAATAGAAAGTTTTTTTTGAATCACGGAAATTTTTTTAAACAACTCGTTCTCTCCACCTAATCCCAGAAGGCCCGAGGAAAAATTCCCGCGGTAATTTATGAAAAAGTAAGCACCTTTTTTTCATGCGCCAGGGGGAAAAAGAATTTTTCGGGAAGAGAACAGGATTGGGAATAATACGGATTTCGGTTTTCGGTTTCCGGTTAGGAAAACCTGGAATACCAATAAGTTACAAATTATATTTGTT
>VGSO01000423.1 GCA_016874945.1 Deltaproteobacteria bacterium | reverse complement strand
GGGGAGGGAGCCGGAGGCGCTTCCGGCAGTCAGCGGCCAGCCGCCCGCAGTCAGAGGCAGTAAACGAACAAGGTTGAAGGTATAGTAATCCTGCGGGCGGCTGACTACTGGCTGCCGGGAGTCCCCGGCCCTCCTCTTTCCCCGAGTTTATGATGGATGCCAATAAAAAGCGTTGGACCATCGCGGCGCCGGGTTATCCCTTTATCTTGGGAGGGGTGCTCCTGGTCGGTCTGGGATGGGCGATGAGCTGGCCTTTGCTGGTGGTCCTGGGGCTGCTGGGGGGCGGGTTCTTCATTTACTTCTTCCGGGATCCGGAGCGGGTCATCCCCCAGGAGGAAGGGGCGGTGGTGGCCCCGGCGGACGGGAAGGTGGTGTTCGTGGACGAGGTCCGGGAAGACCGGTATCTCCACGGCCCGGCTCGCCGGCTGGCCATCTTCATGAACGTCTTCGATGTGCACGTTAACCGGGCGCCGGCGGCCGGGAGGGTGGTCCGGATGGAACACCATCCGGGGGCCTTCATGGCGGCATTTAAGCACGAGGCCGGTCATGCCAACGAACAGCAGACTCTGGTCCTGGAAGGGGAGGGGGGGCGCCGCCTCCTGGTGGTGCAGATCGCGGGGCTGCTGGCCCGGCGCATCGCGCCCTTTGTCCGGGAAGGGCAAACCCTGGCCCGGGGGGAGAGAATCGGCATGATCTGCTTCGGCTCCCGGGTGGATGTGTATTTTCCCCTGGAGAGCCAAATCCTGGTCAAGGTGGGGGACCGGGTCAAGGCGGGGAGCAGCATCGTGGCGAAGTTATAGCTTTCAGCTTTCAGCGATCAGCCATCAGCTTTTTTTATTGCTCGGAGCAGTCGTTCATGGGCCGTTGGCCCACCGTAAGGCATGAAAGGTCGGTAGCCGCCTCTGTGTCTCCTGTGTCGCGGTGGTTAACAAAACTAAGACCCGAAAACCCGTTGAAAGATCGTGTCAATGTGCTTGAGATAGTGTTTCAAATCAAAAATCTCGTTCAACTCCTCGGGTTTTAGATATTTCCTGATCTCTTCATCCTCCGCCACTCTTTGGGCGAATTCGCCGCCTTCCTCCCACACCCGCATGGCCGGGCGCTGCACCAGCCGGTAAGCCGCGTCCCGGGTGAGTCCCTTCTTGATCAAGGCCAAGAGCAGCGTCTGGGAAAAAACCAGTCCCCGGGTGAGGTGCAGGTTATGGGCCATCTGCTCCGGATAGACCTGGAGGTTGAGGAGCAGCCGGGTGAGGCGGCTCAGCATGAAATCCAAGGCGATGGTGCAGTCCGGCGCGATGAGGCGCTCCACCGAAGAGTGGCTGATGTCCCGTTCGTGCCACAGGGCCACGTTTTCCAGGGCCGTTAAAGCGTTGCCCCGGACGAACCGGGCCAGGCCGCACAGGTTTTCCGAGAGCACCGGGTTGCGCTTGTGGGGCATGGCCGAGGAGCCTTTCTGGCCCTTGGCGAAGGCTTCCTCCGCCTCCCGCACCTCGGTGCGCTGGAGATGGCGGATTTCCAGGGCCACCTTCTCCACGCTGGCGGCGATGAGGGCCAGGGTGAGAAAGTACTCGGCGTGGCGGTCCCGCTGGAGGACCTGGGTGGAAATGGGCGCGGGTTTAAGGCCCAATTTGCCGCACACCGCGGCCTCCACCTCCGGGGGGAGATGGGCGAAGGTCCCCACGGCGCCGGAGATTTTCCCCACCCCGATGGTTTCCCGGGCATGGGCCAGCCGGTCTTTCTGGCGCTGAAATTCCGCATACCACAGGGCGAACTTCAGCCCCAGGGTGATGGGTTCGGCGTGGACCCCATGGGTGCGGCCCACCATGACCAGGTCTTTGAAAGCGTAGGCCCGGTCCCGGAGCGCCGCGAGCAGCTCGTCCAGATCCTCCAGCAGCAAGTCCGCAGCTTCTTTCAGGCGCAGGGCCAGGGCGGTGTCCAGGACGTCGGAGGAGGTGAGGCCGAAGTGGAACCAGCGTCCGTCATCGCCCAGGCAAGCGGCCATGTGGTCCACGAACGCGGCCACGTCGTGATGGGTCTGCTTTTCGATGGCCAGGACG
>VGSO01000422.1 GCA_016874945.1 Deltaproteobacteria bacterium | reverse complement strand
GGTGGCCATCAATTAATTTTACTCCAAAAATGGCCACCTGGCCCAGCAGAAAAAACATTTCAGATAAATTTGAAGAAATGAAAAAATATTTTTATAATGCCGCAGAATTTCGCACGGAGCGTTCTACGAACCGGGTTGAATCCCAAGTTGCAGGCCTCCGGCCTGTGGACCATCAGGTTTTGCCAGTGGCCTTCCCACAGGCTGGAAGCCTGTGCCACTCGGGTAGCGGTAATCTGTCCTTTCCTAAGTGCGCTATTTCATAAATACGACAACATTTACACGTCTTTCCCAAGCTGTGCTTGGGACGCCCTTGCAGGCCAGGCTGGGCTTGGCATCCATTTTCGTTCCCAAGTGCAACTTGGGAACGAGTAAAAAAATAAGTTAGCGTATTTTTGAACCGCTGTACCAAGTAAACAGGTCTTCCATATTATTATGCCACCCATGGCCGAGAATTATCTAAGGAATCTGGAACAGGGAGCGCAGCGCCTGTCCTCCCGCGGCAGCCTTCAAGTCTTGGCGGAGCTGGCCGCGGCCCGTAACCTGGAGGTCTATCTGGTGGGCGGGACGGTGCGGGAACTGGCTCTGGGGCAGATATCCCCCGACCTGGACCTGGCGGTATCCGCCCAGACCTTGGAGTTAGCCCGGGAGTTGGCCCAAACCCTGGGCGGCACTTTTGTGCTCCTGGATGAACAGGAACGCACCGCCCGGGTGGTATGGCGGCAGGAAATCTTAGACCTGGCGGAATTCCGGGGGACCGGCCTGGAGGGAGACCTCCGGGGGCGGGACTTCACCCTCAACGCCCTGGCTATGGATCTGGAGGCGGTGTTGGGGCGGCGCCCCTTGGAATTAATCGACCCTTTAGGCGGGCTGGCGGACCTAAAACAGGGCCTCATCCGCATGGTGGCCGCGGAAAATCTGGCCTATGACCCCTTAAGGCTGCTCCGGGCTTACCGCTTCGCCGCCACCCACGGGTTTCGCCTCAACCCGGAGACCGCCGCGGCCATCGCCCAATATGCCGGCCTGTTTCCCCGGGTGGCGGGGGAGCGGGTGCACCAGGAGCTTTTTCTGCTCCTGGCCGCGCCCCAGGCCGCCCCGGTGCTCCGGGAGATGGACCGCTCCGGCCTGCTGACCCAGGTTCTGCCGGAGTTGATGGACATGAAAGGCGTGGCCCAGGACGGCTTTCATCACCTGGACGTTTTCCATCATGCCGTGGCCACCGTGGCCCATCTGGAGGCGGTGCTGACCCGGCCCCAAACTTTCTTCGGGGAGTTGGCTCCGGAAGTGGCCCGTCATGCCGCTCCCGCCCCCAGGCCGGCGCTGCTGAAGCTGGCGGCCCTGTTCCACGACGCGGGCAAACCCCGGGTGCAGGAGCGCCGCGCTGACCCGGACCGCTATACTTTTTATTACCACGAAAAAATGGGAGTGGAGATCTTCACCGCCGCCGCCCAGCGCCTGCGGATGAGCAACGAGGAAATCCGAGGGGTGGTCAAGCTGATTCAGTTGCACATGCGTCCCTTTTTGCTCATGCCCTTGTTTCGCCAGGGCCGGCTCAGCATCCGGGCCTTGGGCCGCCTGGTGCGGGCGGCCCGTCGCGACCTGCCCGGCCTGTTCACCCTGGCCATGGCGGACAGCCTGGCGGCCCAGGGTTCCCAGAAGCCCCGGGATTCGGAAAAGGTGTTGGCCGACCTGGCTGACGCGGCTTACCGTTTTTTAAAGGAACGCCTGGAGCCCCAAGAACGGCAGCCCCGGCTGATCAGCGGCCATGACCTCATTAAAGTCCTGGGCTTAAAGCCGGGCCCCCGGTTCCGGCGCCTTCTCACCGCGGTGGAGGAGGCCCAGTGGGAGGGGACGGTGACCACCCGGGAAGAGGCCTTGGACTTGGTGCGGCGACTGATTTGAAACAAGTTTCAGGGGAGCCTCTTGCAAAATTCATTTTGAGACTACGATTTTCCCATGTTGCTTAAAGAAATATCCGGTAGCACAGGCTTTCCAGCCTGTGCCGGCGCAGGCTGAAGCCTGCGGCTACATAATTTTGCAAGAGGCTCAGGGGTCAGGAAT
>VGSO01000421.1 GCA_016874945.1 Deltaproteobacteria bacterium | reverse complement strand
GCTGGCGCCCTAAATCTTTTATGTTTGCTATTACTCAAGTCATTTAATTGTTCACATTTCGCCAAATCAGTCCCTTGATTTTAAAAGTTCTCCCTCGGATGATGGGAACAATTATTCGCTGAGTAATAAATCAACAATCGGTAAAATATTTAGGAATCTAAACGACCCACTACCGGCGGCGGGGCATATTTCCCTAAGCCTTTAAATTATGCTATAATTAAAAGATAATGAAGAGCAAAGTCGGCGCCAAGCTCCTGGGGGTCAACCTCCTCTCCCTGCTGGCCGCCCTGTTGGGGCTGCTTTTGGTCATGCAGTACCTGGCCACCCGGCAGATCCTGGATTGGCACGGCCAGCGAGTGGAGCTGACGGCCCGGCTGGTGCTGGCCGAATACCTGGGCAAAATCCAGCGGGTGGCCCAGGCCGCCAGCCTGCTGGCGGACAATCCCAGCTACGCCGAACTCCTGGCCGCCGGCGACACCGATAATTTGCGCCGCCTGGCTGCCCCCATGATGAAGGCCACGGGTCTGCACGTCCTCACCATCACCGACGGCAAGGGCATAATCCAGGCCCGGGCCCACGACCCCGAAGCCCTTGGGGTGAACATCTCCGGCAATCCCCTGGTGCGGGCCGCGCTTAAGGGCAAAGACGCAGTGCGCATGACCCAGTGGAAGGACTCCGTCGTTCTCAGCGCCTCCTCGGCCATTTTCTCCGAGGATAAGGTGGTGGGGGTGATGCTCACCGGGGTGCTGGTGGACAAGGGCTTTGTCGAGTCCCTGTCCCGGCCCGGCGCGGAAGTGGCCATCTTCTTCGCCAACCGCCTGGTGGTCAACTCCTTCAAGGACCTCCCGGAAACCGCCTTGAATGAAATCCGCCGGAGCAAAGAGCTGGCCGCGGCCGGCTCCCCCCCGCCGGCCCGGGTGCAGAGCCTGAAATTGGGAGATCAGGACTACACCCTGTTCTACCTGCCCCTGGAGGAAGAAGACGTCAAGCCCTGGGAGAACCTCATCGTGGTGGGGGTGAACCGCCGGGAAATGGACGCCGCCCTGAGCGGATTAAAGCTGGTGATCTTCGGGGTGGGAGGCGCCGCCGCCCTGGTGGGCGCGATTCTCAGCTTCTGGCTCTCCCTGGGCATGCGGCGCCAGATCTCTTATTTGGCCGAAGGCACCCGCCAGGTTACCCTGGAAGCAGCCGCGGCCGGGGATATCCCGGTGACCTCCCGGGACGAGCTGGGGGACCTGGCCGAGTCCTTCAATGCCATGACCGTGGCCTTGCGGGAGAAAACCCTGCTCCTCCAGGAAGAACGGGACCGGGTGGCGGCCAACGCCGATTTTCTCTCCATGATCGTTCACGACATCAAGGCCCCCCTCACCGGGGTGCGCCTTACCATTGAAGCCCTCCAGGACGAAACCCTGCCGCCGGAGATTCACCAGAAGCTCCAGGCCATCATCCGGCGCAGCGAGGGACTGCTGCTGCACCTGCACAACGTTCTGGATTTGAGCCGCCTGGAATCGGGACGTCTGCCCCTTAAGCCTGAGGCGGTGCCGCCCCGGTTTATCATGCAACGCGCCCTGCACCATTTCAGCCCTCTGGCCCAGCACCAGGGGGTTAACCTGAGCAGCGACGCGAGTTCCGACCTTCCCCCCATACTGGTGGACGAGCCGTCTTTGGACCGGGTGTTGTCCAACCTCCTGGCCAATGCCTTGGCGGCTACTCCCAGGGGCGGAAAAATCCGGGTTGAGGCCCGCTTGCTCTCGGGCGTCAATGGCCAAAGCGTGGAGATCACCGTGGCCGACACCGGCAGCGGCCTCACTCCGGAGGTTAAAGAGCATCTCTTTGAAAAATATTTCTTCAATCGGGAAAAGTCGGGAAGCTCGGGGCTGGGTCTTTACATCTGCAAAACCCTGGTGGAGGCCAACCACGGCCGCATCTGGGTGGAGACCGAAGCGGGCCGGGGCACAACCTTTCATTTGGCGTTTCCGGTGGGATAGCTATCGGCTTTCAGCTATCAGCAGTCCGCATTTATCTACAAACCCTACAACGACATATAAACATGATTTAAAATACCGCCTAT
>VGSO01000420.1 GCA_016874945.1 Deltaproteobacteria bacterium | reverse complement strand
TTAGGGAGACTGCCAGCAGGTAATTGTCAAAGGGCAGGGCGGTGTAAATTTCTTTCGCTTTTACCTGCCCCTGGTGAATGCTGGCCCGGATGCCCCCGGCATTGGTGATGGCCACCTGGGCGCCCGTGGTTTCCCGGATGAGGTCGGCAATGAGATTGCCCAGGTTGGTCTCCTGAGTCCGCACCCGCTCCCCGTCCAGGTCCACTTCAACCTCGGCCACCGGGGCATCCAGCCGGGAGTCCACTTTTTGGGCATAAGCTGCCACTAACTTTTGGGCCTGGGGGTTTTCCCGGCCGGGAACCGGCTTGATCTCCAGGAGGCGGCCCTGGTATTTAACCACTTGGCCATGTTCCACGGTGAGATCCAGGACCCCCAGCGCCTTGGCGTGCTCCCAGGCTTGGACCACCAGGACGCCGTCCACCACCACCGGCTCCAATACCTTGGTATGGGAATGGCCGCCCACAATGACGGGAATGCCCTTGACCCGCTGGGCCAGCAGTCGCTCCCGCTGGTGCCCCAGGTGGGCCAGAATGATGATTAAGTCGGCTTTTTGCCTCAATTTTTCCCGGTATTTCTCCACAGTTTTTTCCGGCTCCAGAAATTTAAGGCCGGTCACGTTGCGGGGATGGGTGGAGATGGGGGTGTCTTGGGTCACCAACCCGATGATGGCGACTCTCAACCCGGCCACCTTTTTGATGACATAGGGTTTGAGCTGGGGCATTCCCTCCACGTTGGCCGCCAGCACCGGGAAGCGGGCCTGGGAGAGGCGCCGGCGCAGGACCTCCAGGCCGAAGTCGAATTCATGGTTGCCCACGGCCATGGCGTCAAACTTCATGGCGTTCATCAGATCAATGCTGGAAGCCCCCTGGAAAAGGTTGGCCCAGTTATTTCCCTGGATCATGTCCCCCGCGGCCAGGAGCAGGGTGGGTTTTTCCCGGCGCAGTTTTTCCACCGCGGCGGCCAGGTAAGCAACGCCTCCCAAAGCTTCGTCAGCTCCTAATGGCTTGTAAGGCAGGGCAAACCCATGAAAATCATTGACATAAAGGAGACGCAGTTCAACCTGGCGGGCCTCCGCCAGGGATAACGACAAGAGAATTAGGAAAACGGCCCATAAAATTGATATTTTTCTTTTCATTGCGTAACTCGGACAATTTTATAGTTTTACTATGGACAAAATTGATTATGACTTGTGAAGATATCAGAGGTTTGAGTGTAGGGCAATGGTCATAGATTAATTACTTCAATTAGATAAAATAAAATATAACATATTGAAAAATAATAAATGCTAAGAAAATACCCATTAAAAAGGTTATTACTATTACTATACGGCGCCAATATATGGATTTGGCATAGAATAAAAATTCGATAAGACTTCTTTTCCTCATTAAGCCGCGCCAATTACACTTCTTATCCCGGCACCGGTAGGGTCGCGATCCAAAGGACTTTAAAATTTTCTCATAAAAATTCCTGGTGCGACTCTTGCGCACCTTAAAGCCGCATTTGGGGCAAACTAATTCCGCCATCGCAAGCCCTCACTGGCAATTAAGAAGATAATTTGTCATAGGAGTAATTATTTGTCAATATTTCTTACCAATGAGGGGATTGGAACCTCGCCCGGTCCGCGTTTGGCGGTATTATATGAAGTTGCCAGCGCACAAGGGTTTAAATGGAGGACGAACCTGTATAATCCGTCCCACGTCCCAGCCCCTCCCCCCAGGTGCGCCTCCACGAATAATGCCTTATATCCTTGACCGTAACTTCATTTTATACCAGATACCTCTATAATACGGTCTTCGGTCTTCGGTCTTCGGTCTTCGGTCTTCGGTTTTCGGTTTTCGGTAAAGATAATTACGGATTATCAATAAGAGCCTCTTGCAAAAGTCATGGTCAAAAGCGGAATCAACGATATTGGGGCGGTTCCCTCCCCCTTGAGGGGGGAGGGTTGGGGTGGGGGTGGAAAAAACAATTTGTATTATCCCATAGTTATAAACGGCTTCGCCCCCCTCCCCCTAGCCCCCTCCCCCTGGAGGGGCATAAGCGCTAACTTAAGGATTGACTTTCTCGGTTAAGATATTATAATCGTCATCCAAGGGGGTGACGATGGAAAAGTTGATTTTTCCGGCACAGGCG
>VGSO01000419.1 GCA_016874945.1 Deltaproteobacteria bacterium | reverse complement strand
CTTACGGCATCCGCTCCATGTCCCGCTATCACGCCGAGCACCCCTATATTCTGAAAGTCCACGGCGAAGAGTACCGGGTGGACTATACGCCGGCGGAGTCCAATTCGGGCATGTTCGGCGGCAACTCCAATTGGCGGGGGCCCATCTGGTTCCCGCTGAATTCCCTGATCCTGCGGGCCCTGATAATGTTCTACTTGTATTACGGCGACAATTTTAAGGTGGAGTGTCCCACCGGCTCCGGCCACCTGATGAACCTGTTCGAAGTAACCCAGGAGCTGGCCACCCGTCTCGCCCGCATCTTTCTCCGGGATGAGCACGGACGGCGCCCGGTCTATGGGGGCGCCGCCAAATTCCAGACCGACCCCCATTGGCGGGATCACCTGTTGTTCTATGAGTACTTCCACGGCGACAACGGCGCCGGGCTGGGCGCCAGTCATCAGACGGGCTGGACCGGATTTATCGCCAGACAGATTCAGTTTTTTGGCCTGTTGGAGCCCAAAGCATTCTTGGAACGCGGGCGCTCCACCGGCATCTTCTATCCGGAATCGACTTGATTCCGGCAATGGGCGAAATGTTCGTAGAACCGGCGCGATGGAGACAGCATCGATGCAAGGCATTTATATCAATAGATTTATAGTCATCGGCAAACGCGCGGCCACGGCGTCTTATACCGTTTTCGGTTTTCGGTCTTCGGTTTTCGGTTAAAATAAATAAGATTTATCAATAAGTTACAGGTTGAGTTTGTTGCACCTGAAAGCGGACACGGTATTATACGGACAGCAAACCGAATCCCCACATCTTGTGCGGGTTAATCTAATTATTGTTCGCCCACGGGAAATATGGCTTAAAGCATGATACAATTCGAATGGGACCCAGCCAAAGCAAGAGTGAATCTGCGAAAACACGGCGTTCCTTTCCGAGAGGCTGTTAGTGTTTTCCGGGACCCGCTGGGCATAACTATCTTAGATCCGGATCATTCCGAGGAGGAAGATCGGTTCATCACCTTCGGATTCTCGGGTGGCGGTCGACTGCTCATGGTGGCTCACACCGACCGTGGCGAGAGCATCCGCATCATCAGTGCCCGGGAGCTTACCCGGGAAGAGCGAGTGGCATATGAAGAAGAAATCCAAAGGCGAAAAGGCTGATGATCTTCGTCCGGAATATGATCTGCGCGAACTGCTCAAGGACGGGGTCCAGGGCAAATACGCCGACCGTTTTCGGGAAGGCACCAACTTGGTTCTCTTGGACCGGGATATAGCCGAGGCGTTCCCCAGTGATGAGGCCGTAAACACGGCCCTGCGCTTGGTGATGCAGTTGAAGAAATTACCCAGGTCCGAGAAGCGGAGTGTACCCAGAGGGTCAGACCCGGCGACGTAGTGATGACCGAACCAGCGGTTGAAGATGAAAAATGGTGTCTGTCCCCATTTTCTCCATTTTCTGAGGAAATTCCCGAGGAGGCTTATAGCGGTCATTGGCAATGGGGAATGACTAATTGGACTTGCGCTGTGATGTCCAGATTACCTGGCATAAATATTTCCCTCCTTATCAGAAAAATTGCCAGCGCGGTTCTTTGATCCCTTGAAGAACTATCTTTCTCTGGTCATCACCGTGCCGCATTTCTCACACTTTAACTCGAAACAGGGGACTCCTTGCTGGTGCTGCACCTTCTGACCGCAGGCCGGGCAGACGCAAAATCCCCCGGGCCCGCCGCCGAAGCCGCCACCACGGCCTCTTCCTCGACCGGCACCGCGGCCCTGACCGCCACCCGCCCCACCGCCTGGACCTTGGCTCCGAGCAAAACCTGGCATGTTGCGCCTCCTATGATGAATGTCTACTTCATCCTTGTTTAGGTGTTGTGGTTCCTGTATGATTTATACCGTGTCCGCTTTCAGGTGCAACAAACTCAACCTGTAACTTATTGATAAATCTAATTTATTTTAACCGAAAACCGAAAACCGAAAACCGAAAACGGTATTACTCGCCTGTGCGGAGGATAGGGCAACGCGGGGGAGCGACCCGAGCGCCGACACAGGCGGCCATACGGCGGGGCGGGGCTTGTAGCCCTGCCTTTTTTATCCTGCCCCGCTGGTGGCCCCCAAAGCGATAAACCCTGGGGGTGTGGGGGCAAAGCCC
>VGSO01000418.1 GCA_016874945.1 Deltaproteobacteria bacterium | reverse complement strand
TAACCGCCTCGGTCATGGCCGCCTCAGCCATGTTGTCCAGCATGATGATGTCGGCCCCCGCGGCCAGGGCTTCTTTTAATCCCGCCAAATCAGTCACTTCCACTTCGATCTTCAGGGTGTGGGGCGTATTCTCCCGGGCCTCCTTGATGGCCGCTGTGATGGACTCCGACGCGGCCAGGTGGTTGTTCTTGATGAGCACGCCGTCATAGAGGCCCAGGCGGTGGTTGCGGCCGCCTCCTAAGCGCACCGCGTATTTTTCCAGGACCCGCCAGCCCGGCGTGGTTTTCCGGGTGTCGGTGAGGAATACCGGATAACCGGCCACCCGGGCCGCCATCTTCCGGGTGAAGGTGGCGATGCCCGACAGGCGCATGAGGAAGTTGAGAGCGGTCCGTTCCCCGGTGAGGATGGCCGCCACCGGCCCGGTTATGCGGCCCAGCGCCGCCCCCGCCCCCACTTCCTGCCCGTCTGCGGCTTCGGCTTCAAAATCTATTAAGGGGTCCAACCGGCGGAAGACCCGTTCGGCCACCGGCAGCCCGGCCACCACCAGGGTCTCCTTGGCCCGGATATGGGCTTCGCCCTGTAAATCCGGGGGGATCAGGGCCTGGGTGGTGACGTCCCCGGGGCCGATATCCTCCTCCAGGGCCAGGTCAATGAGACGGTCGAGGTGGGGTGACGAGGGGAATGGAATCATTTTGAGTTTCCGGTCTTCCTTCTCGTTCCCAAGCTCCCGCTTGGGAACGCAGATTTCAGCCGAAGCTCCCGCTTCGGCTCATCATGAAATAGGCCACTCAATCAATTTCTTCCGTCCAGGTAATGGTGCAAGGGAAGTCCCCGGACGAGGAGTCGCTCTCTATAAATTGGCCTTTGGCGTCTTGGTAACAAGCCGCGTCGCATTCCTGCCGCTCCTGGTCCCAATAAGGGCAGCGCTCATACAGACAATAGCCCATATCCGGGATGGGGCAGAGGGTCTGGTTAGTGTTATCCATTTAGCAAAATAGCCCAAGATTCACCGCAGAGGCACAGAGGACACAGAGAAACACAGAGGGTGTTACCACTCACCTTTGACGCCCTGGGGCGTCAAAGCTGAATAATTGAACTCTGTGACCCTCTCTGTGTCTCCGTGTCTCTGTGGTTCAATATTCAATATTCAATGCGCCGTCCTTGCCAAAAAGCTGTATCCAGTTGGATTTCCCGTATCTCCTCCGGTTCCCCGGGGTTGGCTATCTTAACGAAGAGCCGAGGCGCCTGGCCCTGGGGGTGGGCCACGATCCAGGTGGCCAGGGTGCGGGTGGCCCGGGGTTTGCCGCCGGTGCGCCAGATGCTGTTATCCGGCCCGTCATCCTGGTCCTGGCTGAAGTTGAGGAAATCCTCCAAATTTAAGGGGGCGCGATGGCCGGCCAGCAGTTCCCAGATGCGCGCCTGGCGCACCCAACTGCTCTCTTTGAGGAGCCGGTTGGCTCCGGCCAGCTTGCCGTCCAGGTAATGATTGGTATGGCACAGCGCCCCCTGATCCCTGACCATTACCGCCACCTGGCCCCGGGGAGCCGCTTCCACGATGGCGATCTTCTTCCCGTCGGCCAGCAGATGAAAGGCGGGGTGCCGGGCCCAAATGTCCTTCCGGGCCAGGGCCGCGTCCACGCTGGCGCAGGCGGCCAGGGCTTTTTCCGTCAGGCTGGCGGCGTCGCCCCGGCGGTCCCGGGCGGGGAGGCTGCTGGCGGTGGCGTCCACCACCACCAGGCCCTTTTCATTGACCCCGGCCACCGCGGGCTGCTCCCGGGAGGAGGCGTCCACCAGGCCCAGGAATTTTAACTCCCCGGGGACCTTGAACATTTTCAAGGCGCTCCGCCGGGGGGCGCGGTCCCGGTTCTTACAGATAAGCGTCCCGCCCCCCTCCACTCGTCCCCCCGCCGCGGCGAAGAGGGTGCAAGGGTGGGCGGGTTGGATGCCTAGACCTAGAAAAAGCGTGGCCAGCGTTGATGAAATTATATGTTTAGATAACCTGGTCATGTTTTCTGGTTCCCAAGTTCATGCTTGGAAACGAGGTCGAAATACGGGTTTGAAGCCGGGCCGCAGGTCCCGGCTTTCCGCCCTTACGGGGTTGGGGTGGGGGTTTGGGGGAGGGGCAGGGGCTTCCA
>VGSO01000417.1 GCA_016874945.1 Deltaproteobacteria bacterium | reverse complement strand
CCGCCCCCGCCCGCCTGGCAGCCCGGCTGAACCGGTATCGGGGGAGGGAAGAGTGAAGGAAAGAATTTTGGGAGAGGGGGCCAGGGGCCGATGGCCCCTTGCCCCCTCTCCCAACCCCTTAATACTTGATTCCCTTTCGAATGCAACAAATACAATTTGTAACTTATTGGTATTCCAGGTTTTCCTAGCCGAAAACCGAAAACGGTATAAATTTTTAACTTGGACAGGCGAAGCGATGGGCGTAAAATTAAACTGCTTCCGATTACCCTTTTGTAACGGCGATCGCACGGCTCGCCCGCGTGCCCCGGCCTGACTTACGGCCAAACATATAGCAGATCAAGCCAAGAACCCCTAAAAACCCAAAACCGAAAACAGGTCTTTTATGCCCACTCTCATCTATAACCTTTTCCCTCCCTTGGCCGGCCCCATCCCCCGGTGGGAAGGCCACCTGGACCGCATCGCGGCTATGGGTTTCACCTGGATTTACCTCAACCCCATCCACACCCCCGGCCTCTCCGGCAGCCTGTACGCGGTGAAAGACTACTTCGGGATTAACCCGCTATTCTATCCCGAGGACGGCAGCGACCCCGAGGCGGCCCTGGCCCATTTCCTGAAGGAAGCCTCCCGCCGGGGCCTCAAGGTGATGCTGGATTTGGTCATCAACCACACCGCCATCGACTCGCCCCTGATCCGGGAACACCCGGAATGGTACGAAAAAGACCAGCAGGGCCGAATCAAAAACCCCGGGGCCATTGACCCCGCAGACGCCCGCCACGTCACCGTTTGGGGCGACCTGGCGGAACTGGCCTACTGGCCGGCCCCGGACCCCGAGGGTCTGCTCCATTATTGGGACATGGTGGTCTCCAAGTACCTGCGCCTGGGATTCCTGGGCTTTCGGGCCGACGCGGCCTACAAGATTCCCGGCGATTTCTGGGACCGCCTCATCTCCGAGGCCCGCCGCCTGGAGCCGTCCGTGCAGTTCTTCGCCGAAACTCTGGGTTGCCGCCTGGAGGAGTGCGGCCAGCTTTCTTCCGCGGGCTTCGATTTTCTTTACAACAGCTCCAAGTGGTGGGACTTTCAGGCGGACTGGTGCCTGGACCAATACAACCGCTTCCGCCTCCTGGCCCCTTCCGTCAGCTTCCCGGAAACCCACGACACCGACCGCCTGGCCGCGGAAACCGGCGGTAACGCGGAAGCCGCCCGGCAGCGCTACCTCTTCGCGGCCTTTTTCTCCACCGGCTTGATGATTCCCATGGGCTTTGAATACGGCTTTAAGAAAAAGCTCCACGTGGTCAAAACCCGCCCGGAAGATTGGGATCTCCCATCCTATGACCTCACCGGCTACATCGCTTTGGTGAACCGGATGAAGCGAAACTGCCCGGCGCTCCTGGAAGAAGGCCCCATGGCGCGCCTCAACCCCCAGGGCGAGACGGTGGTGTTCCTGCTCAAGTCCGGAAAGAGCCGGGGCCGGGCCTTGGCGGTTATCAATGCCACTGGGGAGCCGCAGATGGCCCCGGTCCCGGAAAATGCACCAGGACGGGGGGAACCCCTGGACGCCTGGCAGGATATTACTCCGGAAATCCTTCCGGTGAAACTGCGGCCGGGCCTTCCCCTGGCCCTGCCGCCCTTGGTCATGCGGGTTTTTTATAATTCAGCGGCCCCGGCCCTGACGGAGGCTTGAAATTAGTTAGTAGCCAGTTGCCGATGTTCAGTTTTAAGTTTCGAGTTTCGAATTATTCGGTTTTTTACAGAAAACAGGCGTATTGAGGCTATGAAAAAACGCCAGGAACTTGTTCACAATGGACAAATAAACCAGGAGAAATTTTTAAAGGACTTTTGCCTTACCCGATGCCCATGTTCGGGAGATATGAAACGGGGGCGCAGAAATTAATGGGGAACCTCATTCAGCGGTGCTGCCATACGCACTAGGTATAATCGTCATGCGGGGAGCCAGGTTGATGGGATGGATAGAGAGGGCCTCGAGATACAGCTATGATGCTCTTATCGATAGCTGTTTATTGTGAAGAGAGGGCCGTTTATAGCGTTTGCCAAAAATTATTTCTGATTTCGGGGTGAGTGGTCATCACGAGAATCGTTCCAGGGAGCAGGTTTTTTGATTGCCTCCGGGTCGATTCATCACCCATAAGAGTGCTTGGTCAATGC
>VGSO01000416.1 GCA_016874945.1 Deltaproteobacteria bacterium | reverse complement strand
CCCATAACTCCTTTCAATGTTTAGGTTTTAGGTAAACCCATTATAGCATTGATCGGCTGTCTTGGGGCTGTTTTACTTGCTATCTCAAGTAATTTCTACCGGACAGCAGTGAGGTAAATCATAGTTTTGACTTGGGCTCTCTGGGTGAAGAATTTAAGGCTACACCATTTGCTCAGGATATTCATCGCATTTTTACAAGCCTACAGAAATATCGGGGCCATAAAAACTTTCTCAGAGCAAAGAAACTCCCACCCTGTGACTTCTTCATTCCGAGTCCGGGATTTATCGTGGAATTCGATGAATCCCAGCATTTTACTTGGTCACGGGCAATTTCTTTAGAAAACTATCCAGAAAATCTCGCCTTAGGGTTTACCTTGAAAAGGTGGATAGATCTTTGCGGATATATCGATGCCGAAGATAACGATCCACCCTTCAGGGATAAGCAGAGAGCTTGGTACGATACCCTCCGAGATTTTCTCCCTGCTCTATTGGGGCTAAAGCCAACAATCCGGCTTTTCTCAAGGGATTTAAAGTGGTGTTGTCTAGACCCCGGTAAGACGTCAGATATTAATCTGTTTAAAGCAGTATTAATGCGGGAACTTCATGTTGACGTTCGTCAAGATGATGACCCTTTGAGGTGGATCCGGTTTTCTTGGACACGGGATTGGGAGATAATCAGTGATCCAGGAGGAGCGGAAGATGGGAAGAGAGCAGGAAGGTGACCAGGTCAGGGGTGAGGTTAACCCAGGGGGGACGGAGGGAGGCCGTAGGCCGACCGGAGTCCCCCCTGGGCAGGAAGGTGTGGGGCCATTGGCTCGGGGTCAACGTTGGACGGCCCCCAAGAAACGGGAAGTGGTGTTGCGCCTTTTCCGGGGTGAGCCCCTGGAGTTGCTCTCCCGGGAGTTGGGTGTCGAGCTCTACCGGCTGGAAAAGTGGCGGGACGCCGCCTTGGCGGGCATGGAAGAGGCCCTCAAGGCTAGAAACGGCGACCCTCTCAAGGCCGAGTTGGACTGCGCCATGAAACGCCTGGGCGAATTGACCATGGAAAACGAGTTGTTGTGGGCCCGGGTGAGGCGTCCCGGCCCTTTAGCCAAAAGGAGGTCGAAGAAATGAGCGGCACGGCCTCCGCAACTGCCGCCAGACCTTACGGCGTCAAGCTGGTCTGCCGGACCTGGGAGCAGCCCCGCTCTTCTTACTACGCCTCCCGTGGCGGCCAGGGGCCGCAATTGCACCTGACCCCACCCGGCAAGCGGGGGCCGAAGACCGCCCTCGCCGATGCCGAACTCCTGGAACTGATCCGGGCGGACCTGGCGGCTTCGCCGTTTCAGGGCGAAGGGCGCCGCAAAGTTTGGGCCCGGCTGCGGGTGCGGGACGGTATCAAGGTGGGTCGCCGCCGGGTGCTGCGGCTGATGCGGGAGAACCACCTCCTCTCTCCCCATCGGGGGCGGCGCGGCCATCCCAACCTCCACCAGGGGGAGATCATTACCCAGGCCCCCAACCTCATGTGGGGGACCGACGGCGCCAGGGTCTTCACCGTGGAGGAAGGCTGGGGTTGGCTCTTCGTCGCCGTGGATCACTGGAACGCCGAGTGCATGGGCTGGCACGTCTGTAAACAGGGGAGCCGGTTTGCCGCCCTGGAGCCCATTTCCCAGGGCCTGATGGCCACCGTGGGTGCGGTGACGGCGGACGCCGGCCGGGGTCTGGCCCTGCGCATGGACCACGGCAGCCAATATTTGTCGGACCATTTCCAAAACCAGTTGAAACACTGGGGCATCACCCCCAGCTTCGCCTTTATCGAGCAGCCCCAGACCAATGGCGTGGCCGAACGTTTTATCCGGACCATCAAAGAGCAGGTCATTTATGGCCGGGTATTTCAAAATCTTCAGGAGGTGCGGGAGGCGGTCAGGCGCTTGGTGGACACCTACAACCGCGAGTGGCGGGTGGAAAAGAACGGCTTTAAAAGCCCCTGGCAGACCAGGGCCCAATGGCTTGCCCAGCACTCAATCGCCAAGGCAGCTTAAGAAAAACTTGTGTCCAGGAAACCGGGTGCGGTACACTTGAATGGCTCCAAACAAGAAATGTTCCATTAATCCCTATCCAGTCTAAAAAACCCCTTTGCCGACAGAAAACGGTTTCCCCCCACCTTATACCGTTTTCGGTTTT
>VGSO01000415.1 GCA_016874945.1 Deltaproteobacteria bacterium | reverse complement strand
TAACCGGCAGCAATCTGATAGACCCGTTGACGAACCATCTGGACTAAAGAATGCTTCGTATGTGCAGGTGACCGCAAGTCTTCCAGACAATCTCTAATGGGATCGATGATTTTGAAACGGTCATCTATTTCTCTCAATAGGATAAAAACGGTGTCGAATGAGATCTGGGCGCCCTGGAAATCGATCATGATGGCCCGGTTAAAATCGGGCCGGATTGCCTCTTTTTGACTTTCACCACATCCGAGCATCTTGGAGGCCCCCGAAATGCTATTTTATCCTCCTTATATCACATAGTTAGCTTGGTTTACAGCGATTCTTGCCGCATAATCCAGGTTAGTAAAGGAGGACACCTGATGGCCAAAACGAAGCAGAAAGCCGCCCCCAAGCCGCCGCTGGAGCCGCTGCTGAAATGCCCCACCGGCATCAAGGGCTTAGATGAGATCACCGGCGGCGGCCTGCCGGTGGGCCGCCCCACCCTGGTATGCGGCACCGCCGGCTGCGGCAAGACCATTTTGGGCATGGAGTTTGTCGTCCGGGGGGCTATGCAATTCGATGAACCCGGCGTGTTCATGTCTTTTGAGGAAAGCGGCAAGGAGCTGGCCAAAAATGTGGCGTCCCTGGGGTTTGATTTGAACGACCTGGCGGACCGGAAAAAGCTCCTCATCGACCATGTGCACATCGAGCGGGCCGAGATCCAGGAGACCGGCGAATACGACCTGGAGGGCCTGTTCATCCGCCTGGGCTACGCCATCGACGCCATCGGCGCCCAACGGGTGGTGCTGGACACCGTGGAGGCCCTGTTCGGGGGCCTGCCCAACGAGGGCATCCTCCGGGCCGAACTGCGGCGGCTGTTCCGCTGGCTCAAAGACCGGGGCGTCACCGCGGTGGTCACCGGCGAGGGGGGGGGAGAAAACCCTGACCCGCCACGGCATGGAGGAGTACGTGGCCGACTGCGTCATCCTCCTGGACCACCGGGTGCAGGAGCAGATCGCCACCCGGCGCCTGGGGTCGTCAAGTACCGGGGCTCCCTCCACGGCATTGACGAATATCCCTTTCTGATTGACGTCAAAGGCATTTCCATCCTGCCCATCACCGCCATGGGCCTGGACCACCCGGCCTCCACGGCGCGGGTCTCCACCGGCATCGCCCGCCTGGACAACATGCTGGGGGGGCAGGGGGTCTATCGCGGCTCCAGCCTCCTGGTGTCCGGCACCGCGGGCACCGGCAAGACCAGCATGGCCGCCTTTTTTGCCGACGCCGCCTGCCGCCGGGGGGAGCGGGCCCTGTACTTCGCCTTCGAGGAGGCCCCCAAACAGATCATGCGCAACATGCGCTCCATCGGGTTGGACCTGGAACCCTGGGTGGAGCGCGGCCTGCTGCGCTTCCATGCGGCCCGGCCCACCCTCTACGGCCTGGAAATGCACCTGACCATCATCCACAAATTGGTCAACGAGTTTCAGCCCCAAGTGGTGGCGCTGGACCCCATTTCCAATCTGACCAGCGTGGGCACCAGCCTGGAAGTCAAGTCCACCCTGAACCGCATCATTGATTACCTGAAGATGCAGCAGATCACCGGGATTTTCACCAACCTCACCATGGGCGGCGAAAGCCTGGAGCACACCGACTTGGGCGTCTCCTCTTTGATGGACACCTGGATTTTGCTGAACTGCCTGGAACTGGGGGGCGAGCGCAACCGGGTCCTTTATCTCCTCAAATCCCGGGGCATGGCCCATTCCAACCAGGTGCGGGAATTTCTCCTGACCGATCAGGGGGTGGACCTGGTGGATGTCTATCTGGGACCGGGCGGGGTGCTCACCGGCGCGGCCCGGGCCTCCCAGGAGGCCCGGGAAAAGGCCGAGACTTTGGTGCGCCGCCAGGAGATCGAACGGCGCCAACGGCAGATTGAGCGCAAACGCTCGGTCCTGGCGGGCCAGATCGAGGCCCTGAAGGCCGCGTTTGCCGCGGAGGAAGATGAACTCCAGAAAATCCTGGCCCAGGATAAGCTGGTGGAAGAGGTCATGACCGGGGGCCGGGCGGAGATGGGCCGGCTCCGGGGGGAGGATAAAGCCGCGCCGGGGAAGGGGAAGTAGGGGGAAAAGGTTAAAAGGGGAAAAGGGGAAGGGACGGGCGTGGAGGCCCGCCCCGCAAAATAATTTGGTGGCACATCGCGGCCTTTTGC
>VGSO01000414.1 GCA_016874945.1 Deltaproteobacteria bacterium | reverse complement strand
GCAGGTCTTGATATACTCCACGAATCTGGTGGGGTTGCGCCGCCACATCCCGATCATCTGGGTCCAGAACTGACGCCGGTATGAGGGGCGGACCCCTTGCCACCAGAGGATTTGGGAAAAGGCCTTGATTTCGATTAATATCCGGCGCCAGGTCATTCCCGGATCGGGGACGCGGTCCTGGGGCAAGGGGCCCCTTGCAGCGACCGCCGGGGTCCGGCGAGCCGGCCGCATGGCCAGATGATAGCGGTAGGCCCTCGCCAGATAACGGGAAGGTTCGTACAGATAATCCCAGGCATCGACGTATTCCTGCATGATCTCGGCTTCCGGCCGATCCGGCTCGAAGTTCAAGGCTGAGAAGGTCCCCGCGTCATCTCCCACATCCCGGCGCAGCCGCCCTTCTTTCTCCAATCGATGCCACAGGCTGGTATGCGGTGCGGCCTGCAGGACGCCAAGCATGGCCGTCGGTATAGCCGTCTCTTCCATGAACGCGCAGATCCGCTCGCCGGCCCCTGTCGTTTCCCCGTCCAGGCCGATGATGAAACTGCCTATGACCCCCATGCCATTCTGCTTGAGGTTGTGGATCGATTCTACGAGAGGATTCTTGATGTTGTGATATTTGTGGCTGGTTTGCAGCACCTTTTCATCCGGGGACTCGACGCCGATGAAGACTTTATCCAGGTTGGCCGCGGTCATGAGGTCTATCATCTCCAGATCCTGCCCCAGATTCACCGATGCCTGGGTCAAGAATCTGAAGGGCTCGCCCCGACTCCTCAACCAGGGGGTGAGCTCTTGCAGGAGGGCCCGGGCGTGCTTCTTACTGCCGATGAAGTTGTCATCGCAGATGAACACCGAACCCCTGGCCCCGAGCCGATGGAGGGTGTCCAGTTCGGCCATGACCTGCTTCGGGGTCTTGTAACGGGGTATGCGTCCGAAAAGGTTCACCACATCGCAAAATTCGCAGTCAAATGGGCATCCCCGGGAAGTCTGAATCGTAACGGCGGCGTAATCTTTCAGCCGCAACAGATCAAACCGCGGGACAGGCGAGGTCGCCAGGTCCGGCTTCTCGTGATTTTCGATGATTCCGGTCTTTCCGTGTCTCATCGCCTCCAGCAGCAAAGGAATGGTATTTTCGCCCTCGCCCCGCACCACAAAATCACAACCGGCCTCCAGGACGGCCTCCGGGAGTGAAGTGGGGTGGGGGCCTCCGGCGACGACGGTTTTGCCGCGGCGCTTGGCTTCTCTCACCAGGGCCAACAAGCCCGCCCTTTGAATGTACATGGCCGATATCAAGATCAGATCGGCCCACTGCCAATCTGGCTCGGTCAGGCTTCTGGTGTTGAGATCGGCCAGACGCAGTTCCCATTCTGAGGGCAGCAGGGCTGCCACCGTAAGCAAACCCAATGGTGGATTGACAGTTTTGTTACCCCGGAGCCGGCAAGATTTCTGGAAACTCCAAAAGGACAGGGGAAATTCGGGACATATCAACAAAGCCCGCATAGCTGTAAAACTCCTCACTGACCGATAGTCGCCGGCAGCCAGACGATGCCTGCCTTAACCAGGTGATCTGAACTATTTTTCGAACTTCGCAACCATGATCTTTGGGAATGTAAATCCACTCTTGAGGAGCATGATAACATAAAATTGTCCCAAAACCTCTCTCTGCCGTTTTTATACCAAGTTCTCTTTCTAATGCAACAAAACGGAACAGTGGCAAAGTTCCATTAAGCGGGTTTGGGTGAAGTTTGCCAAACTCTCCGTAAGCCTGTCCATAAGGTCGTCCATGAAGGTAAAAAGACGGTTCCGACAAACATGTTTTTTTAGCCACTGCCATAGCTTTTCCACCGGGTTAAGTTCAGGAGAATAAGGCGGCAGAGATTTAAGACTAATATTTTCAGGTAGTTTTAAAGACTTCGATTTATGCCACCCGGCTTGATCCCAGATCAACATGATTTTCTTGTCTGGAAAAGCCGCCGACATCTCTGCCAGGTAGAGGTTCATCATCTCCGTGTTGACCCATGGCAGAAAGAGAGAAAAAGCCTCTCCGGTTAAAGGAGAAACACCGGTAGAGCCTCTTGCAAAATTATGTAGCCGCAGGCTTCAGCCTGCGCCGGCACAGGCTGGAAAGCCTGTGCTACCGGATATTTCTTTAAGCAACATGGGAAAATCGCAGCCTCAAAATGAATTTTGCAAG
>VGSO01000413.1 GCA_016874945.1 Deltaproteobacteria bacterium | reverse complement strand
GGAAGCCCCGCTGGCGGAGTTGGCGGCGATGAGCCCGGCCACATGGGTGCCGTGGCCCGCTTCATCCATGGGATCGTCATCATCCTCGACGTAATCATGACCCTTGACGACATTGGCGGCCAGGTCAGGATGGGTGTAGTCCACCCCGGTGTCCACCACCGCCACCATGGGCGTGGAGGTGGGAGCGGCGCCGGAATTGGGGAACTTGATTTTGTCCAGGTGCCATTGATAGGCGGATAGCCCGGCTGCGGTTGCACCCTCCACGGCGGGTAGGGCCTGTGGCGCGGCAGCTCCCGGGACTCGAGCGTCCGTCTTTTTCCCCTTCGCCAGGGCCGGGCTCTCCGGCGGCTTGGGGATGCTGAATTTCGTATTGGGAAATGCCTCCTTCACCTGGGGATGGCGCTTCAGGGCCTTGACGGCTTCATCCGCCTGGGCTTTTTGGGCCGCCTTGCCGGCCGCGGGCGGCAACGCCAGCAGGTACAAATCATACTCCGGAATGTGGGCCTTGACCTTGCCCTGCATCAGGGACTCCAGTCCCTCCATCAGGTCCTTGGAAGTCCCCGGGTGGAGTTTGACCACGATTTCGCCGGGTTTAAACTCTCCGGGCTGGGCAATGTCATACTTCTTGCCATTGACCTCGATCATCTTGGCCTGGGCGATGCCGGCGGCCAGCAATACGATTAAAAAAAGCATCCCAATTAACCAGACAGCACTGCGTTTCACCTTGGACATCGCTCTCTCCTTTGGGGATAGGGGAGACCCGGGACTTGCACCCAGTCCTGCGGGTCCTCCTGGTTTTTAGTTTGGCGCGTTGCCAAACTTTCTCGACCATGTCTCCCAGGCCGACGATGAACCTGTTTCTGTACTGAAGGCTCTCCGTAGGGTGTGTTCTACGCAGCGACAACGGGACAGAGGCATTGACCGGACTCTTTATGATCTACAGGGGCTCTCAGGCCCATGAATGGCTGTGGGGGAAGGGCCAGAAGGCCGGGACCGCGTTCCTCGTTCTTATAACGCCTCGCTTTCCCCAATTTTCTTAACCCATGAGGCTCTTGCAAAATTCGTTTTGAGGCTGCGATTTTCCCATGTTGCTTAAAGAAATATCCGGTGGCACAGGCTTTCCAGCCTGTGCCGGCGCAGGCTGAAGCCTGCGGCTACATAATTTTACAAGAGGCTCCCATGATTTTAGGGTTTATTTCAAAGCAAGCATTAAGTTTGTTAAAAACTCTTGAATATCATTTAAAAGTGTAGGAAGCGGGTTCGGCTTCAGGTTATTTCGGGGGCGGAGTTGAAGAGCCTCCGGATCCCTGTTCTTCGGGCCTCTAACTTCGCTCTCATCTCCTCCACAGGCATGGAGATTACCCAATGACAGGAATAAACCAGGGAAAAAGCAAGTTACTTATACATTGCCGCGGCGGACGTTGTTGTAATGGGAAATATCCTAAAAAGATATATTAATAATAGTAAATCCAAAGAAGGTTTGTCAAGACAAAATACCGGCTCCAGGCCGGAGTTTGCCGCTCAAGGAATGCCGCGGGCGCCCCGCCCGCCGTTGACGGCGGCCCGGTTTCCGGCCTGTGGGAATCACCTCCCCGGGGGCGCCGGGAAATGGCCGGGCCGGGCATTATACCGTTTTCGGTTTTCGGTTTTCGTTTAAAGATTAATGAATGAGCCTCTTGCAAAAGTCATGGTTAAAAGCGGAATCAACGATATTGGGTCGGTTCCCTCCCCCTTGAGGGGGGAGGGTTAGGGTGGGGGTGGCAAAAATAATTTGTATTATCCCATAGTTATAAACGGCTTCGCCCCCCTCCACCTAGCCCCCTCTGGGGAGGGGGAATAGAAGCCGGGACCGTTTTTGCTAAACTTTTGCAAGAGCCTCGAATATCTATAAGTTATTAATTAGATTTGTTGCACCTGAAACCGAAACTGGTATTAGTTGAGGATAAGCAGCCCGGCCCCTCCGTTTTCTTTTATTGAGTCAACAAAGTAGGTCCCGTTTGCAGGTCCTGCTGAATTATGGGAAGGGAGCTCTCCACGATCTGCTCGATTTCCTCGGGGGGAAACCCGGAATTTTCCAGGGCGGCCCGCATTTGGGCCTTAATTTCTTCGGGCGAGAGTTCAGAGGGAGCCGGCTCATAGGGAGAGTATGACTCCTCGAGGGTCGGGGTTGCCCTGGACTTGAGGCTCTCCAGAATATTCTGGATATCCGCCTCCGGCATGCCGCTCTGGCGCATGGAAGCCGCCATCTCATTCAGCGCCGCAGAGTCTTCGGGGCCGA
>VGSO01000412.1 GCA_016874945.1 Deltaproteobacteria bacterium | reverse complement strand
ATTTCCGTCATCATCCCGGTATTTAACGAAGAAGACAATCTGCGGGAGTTGGGGGAGCGCCTGATCCGCACCCTTACGGGAATGGATCGGCCCTTTGAGATCATCTTTGTGGATGACGGCTCCACCGACCGGTCCTGGGAGATCCTCATGGAACTGTATTCTCAGCACCCTCACCATATCCGGGCCTTGCAGTTCCACCGCAATTTCGGCCAGCATCCCGCGGTCTTCGCGGGGTTCCAGGCGGCCCGGGGCCAGGTGGTGGTAACCCTGGACGCGGACCTGCAAAATCCCCCCGAAGAAATCCCCCGGCTGGTGGCCAAACTGGAAGAGGGCTACGACGCGGTGGGCGGCTGGCGCCAGGACCGCCACGATTCCATTTTCCGGCGCCTGCCTTCCCAGGCGATTAATTACATCATGAGCAAGGTCACCGGCATCAAGCTCCGGGATTACGGCTGCATGCTCCGGGCCTACCGCCGGGAAGTGGTGGATTCCATCAACCGGTGTCAGGAGTCCTCCAGCTTCATCCCGGCCCTGGCCAACCTCTTTGCCCGGCGGGTGGCGGAAATCCCCGTGGGCCATGCCGAGCGCACCCGGGGCCAGTCCAAGTACAGCCTCATCAAGCTCATCCGGCTGAACTTCGACCTGATGACCGGCTTCTCCAATCTCCCCATCCACCTGGTGGGGCTGACGGGCATTGCCATCGCCTTCCTGGGCCTGGCCTTCGGTTTGTTCCTGTTCATCCGCCGCCTCTTCGTCGGCCCGGAAGTGGAAGGGGCCTTCACCCTGTTCGCCATTCTTTTTGTCTTCGTGGGCCTCAATACCCTGGGTCTGGCCCTCATCGGCGAATACGTGGGCCGCATCTACCGGGAAGTGCGCCAGCGGCCCCGCTACGTCATCCGGCAGACCCTGGGGCCGGAGGCGTAATGCAGGGTGCGACCGCGCACCCCAAGAATATCTTTTCTCGTCCCCAAGCTCATCTTGGGGACGCAATCGGTTCCCAAGTTTAACTTGGAGACCAGAGATTAACTCCCTTTTAACCGAAAACCGGAGACCGAAAACCGAAAACCGGGTATTTATGCGCCTAATTTTCATGGGCTACCACAATGTGGGCTACTGCTGTCTGGAGGCCTTCATTGATATGTGCCGGGACTACGGCGACGACATCGCCGCGGTGGTCACCCAGGCCGACGACCCGGGGGAACAGATCTGGTTCGCCTCGGTGCGGGATCTGGCCTTTGCCCATTATCTGCCGGTGCACCAGCCCCGGGACCCCAACGACCCGGACTTTGTCCGGGCCATGGCCAAACTCAGGCCGGATTTCCTGTTTTCCTGCTACTATCGCCACATGCTGAAGCCGCCGCTGCTGGAGCTGCCCCGGAAGGGCGCCCTGAACCTCCACGGCAGTCTCCTCCCCCGCTACCGGGGCCGCTGTCCCACCAACTGGGTGCTGATCCACGGTGAAACCGAAACCGGGGTGACCCTGCACTACATGGTGGCCAAGGCCGACCAAGGGGACATGGTGGCGCAAAAGCGAACCCCCATCGCCCTGGACGACACCGCCGCCACCTTGCTCTCCCGCCAGGCCGCGGCCGCCGGGGAACTTATGCGGGAGATTTACCCGTTGCTGCGCACCGGCCAGGCCCCCCGGGTTCCCCAGGACCATGGCGCGGCTTCTTATTTCGGCGGCCGCCGGCCCGAGGACGGCATTATTGACTGGAGCAAATCGGCCTGGGAGATTTATAATCTGATGCGGGCCGTGACCCACCCCTATCCCGGGGCCTTCACTTATCACGGGGGCAAAAAATTGTTCATCTGGGGCGGCCAGCCCATCAAAGCCGCGGCCTCGGCGGCCCACGACCCGGCGCCCCCAGGCCGGGTGCTCACCGGTCTGGCGGGCCAGGGGCTGCTGGTGGCCACCGGCGACGGCCACTTTCTCATCCAGCGGGCCCAATGGGAGGGGGAACCGGAATTTTTGGGCCCTATCCTGGCAACCTGGCGGCATTTGATGGGGGAGCGGTTGGGAATGTGAAGAATGGAGGGAAAAGGTTCAAGGGGGATGAGGCTAAATGTTTAGGTAATAAAAGCGCCCGAGGGCGAAGGGATGCGAGTAAAAGTGCTATTCCTGATTAATTAATGAGCCTCTTGCAAAATTCATTTTGAGGCTGCGATTTTCCCAATGTTGCTTAAAGAAATATCCGGTAGCACAGGCTTTCCAGCCTGTGCCGGCGCAGGCTGAAGCCTGCGGCTACGTAATTTTGCAAGAGGCTCTGGTACTACTACGTTAAGTATAATTAAGAATCG
>VGSO01000411.1 GCA_016874945.1 Deltaproteobacteria bacterium | reverse complement strand
CTGTCAATTTTCAAATGATCCTTAAGTTAGCGCTTATGCCCTAGCCCCCTCCCTCCATAATTGCTTCCCGGTCAGCGGCGCACCAGCCCCAATTCCCTGGTTATCAGCAAAAAAAGGGGAATGGCGCCTAGTTGTATGGCCACGGAGAAGAAAATGAGCGCGGTCAGGGAGTAATCATACAAAACACCCATAAGGGCGCTGCCCAGGAACCAGCAAAGCCCGAAGCCGGTGTGAAAGAGGCCGTAGCCGGTGGCCCGGCGCTCTCGGGGGACCATGTCCGCCAGGGCCGCCTTCATGATGGATTCCAGCGCCCCCATGCCGATACCCCAAAGGACCATGCCCCCCAAGGCTCCCGCAAAGCCCCCCCCAAACACCAGAGGCGCAAAAGGCGCCGAAATTAGGGGGACCGCCAGGAGCACCGCCAGGCCCAGGCGATCAAAAAGCCGACCCCAGATGAGCGCCGCCAGGGCGTCCACCCCCATGGCCACGGCGTAAAATATGGGAATCCACTGGGCCGGGACCGTCCCCGCTTGGCGGAAATGAAAGGCAACGAGGGGAAAATCGGCATAGCCGGGCGCCCATGAGCCCCACCGCGGCCACATAGAGCCAGTAGGGGCGCTTAAATCCGCCGGTTTCCAGTCTGGGGACGCCCAACTCTAAATGCTGAGGGTGGGGATAGAGGCGGGCGGCAATAATAATCACCACCAGCGCCAACAGGGCGGGGCCCAATAAGACGGCAAAGCCGGTGCGATAACCTCCTTGAAAATATAATACCACCGCGATGATAAGCGGCCCCAAGACCGCCCCCACCTGATCCATTGCTTCATGAAAGCCAAATCCCCGGCCCCGCCCCACTTCCGCGGCGGCATGGGAGAGCATGGCATCCCGGGCCGGGGTGCGAATGGCCTTGCCCAGCCGCTCCAGCAAAAGGAGCAGGGCCGCCATTTCCCAACTGCCGGCCAAAGCCAGCAAAGGAACGGCAAACAGGTTAACAGCATAGCCCCAAAAGGTTATGAGCCAGTATTTCCCCAGGCGGTCGGTAAGGTAGCCGGAGGCCAGGCGCAGGGCATAGCCGATGAACTCCCCCAGGCCGGCCACCACCCCCACCACCGTGGCGCTGGCCTGGAGGCTGCCCAGGAAGGGACCGCTGATACTCCGGGCCCCTTCGTAGGTCATGTCGCTAAAGAGGCTGACCACCCCCACCAGGATGATAAACTGCCAGGCTCCGGCCTGGTTGAGATCCCTGGCTGCCATGGTATGGGTTACTCTCCCAGGACCTCCCAGTATTTCTCAAAGGAAAAATCCCCCGGGGTATAGCGGTGGCTCATGGTTTTTCCCTTACCCGGGGCCTGGTCCTCTTGGACTTTCCAGAAGCGGAGGTAAATGGCCGGCACCAGGTGGGTCGGGCCGCCGGCCTCTTTGGGTTGATCCATCCAGAGCTCCTTTTCTTCGATGACCTTCCAGACGGTGCCGTGGCGCCGATGGCGCACCCGCTCCCCCACCCGGGGCAGCCTCAAGGACTCATGGAGGACCTCGAAGCGGTAGATATTGACCTCTTCCTTTTCCAGGACCTTTTCCCCCAGCAAGGAGATGACGATGGCCCCCGGCGGCGACGTGACCAGGACGGAGAGCACCGCCAGGGCCAGAATGATCTCGCCTCCGGGCACCCCCGCCTCCAGGGGCAGGGCGCCAATGGCCGCCTGCACCGTAGCCTTGGGAATATAAGACATGACACAGAACATCTTTTCCCGTAAATTGAGGCCGGCTCCCAGGACCGAGAGGTAGGTCCCCAGGGAACGGAAGACCAGGCCGATGGCGATTATGGCCAGACCCGCGGCCCCGGCGCCCCAGGCCACTTTGGGATTTACCTGGGCCCCCACCAGCACGAAGAGCAAGAGTTCGGCAAAGACCCAGAGTCGTTGCAATTTCTGAGCAATGAGATGTCCCAGGCCCTCGGCCTTTTCCAGAATGACCAGGCCCATAGCCAGGACCCCCAACAGGGAGGCGATGGGGACCACGTCTTTGGCCACATCGCCGATCCAGGTGAGGGAAATGGCCACCCCCAGCACCAGGATGGTGCGCCGGGGGCTGGCCAACTCGAAGCGACTGAAAAACAGGTAGAGCAGATAGCCGGCCACCAGCCCCAGGAAAGTTCCCAGGATAACCGCGATGGGGATATTGGCCAGATCCCACAGGATACTCCCCTGGATGCCCTGATAAAGGGCCAGGAACTGGGTAAAGACGACAATGGCAAAGACATTGTCCAGGGCGGACCCGGCCAGCAAAAAGGTGGGAATGCCTTTCTTGGCGCCCTTGCC
>VGSO01000410.1 GCA_016874945.1 Deltaproteobacteria bacterium | reverse complement strand
TTCCAGCATGCACTTTTTCGGAGGCCAGGTGGGCCGCAAGATCCGGAAGGCCCGGGAGCAGGTGGCAGCCCTCATCAATGCCGAGCCGGATGAAATCATCTTCACCTCCTGCGGCACAGAAAGCGACAACACCGCCATCCGCTCGGCCCTGGCCACCAACCCCGGCAAACGCCACATCGTCACCTCCCGGGTGGAGCACCCGGCCATTCACGCCTTGGGGGCGCACCTGGTAAAGGAGGGATACCGGGTGACGGAACTGCCGGTGGACGGCGAAGGCAGAATCAACCTGGACCAGTTCGCCCGCTGCCTTACCCACGAAACAGCCATCGCCAGCCTCATGTGGGCCAACAACGAAACCGGGGTGATCTTCCCGGTGGAGGAGGCCGCGGCCATCGCCCGGAACAAAGGGGTGATGTTCCACACCGACGCGGTGCAGGCGGTGGGGAAAATCCCCATCGACATGAAAAAGAACGTCATCGACATGCTGGCCCTCTCGGGACATAAGCTCCACGCTCCCAAGGGGGTGGGGGCGCTGTACGTGCGCCGGGGCACCCGATTTTCCCCCTTTCTCATCGGGGGCCACCAGGAGAAAGGCCGCCGGGGCGGCACGGAAAACACCGCCAGCCTCATCGGCCTGGGGGTGGCCTGTGAACTGGCGGCCCAGAATATGGAAAAAGAGAACACCCACGTCAAGCACCTGCGGGACAAATTGGAGAACGCCCTCTTGAGGCTTATCCCCAACTCCCGGGTAAACGGCGACCGGGTAAGCCGCCTGCCCAACACCAGCAACATCAGCTTCGAGTTCGTGGAAGGGGAGGCCATCCTGCTCATGCTCAATGAACTGGGCATCTGCGCCTCCTCGGGGTCCGCCTGCACCTCCGGCAGCCTCCAGCCGTCCCACGTGCTCCGGGCCATGGGGGTGCCGTTCACCTTTGCCCACGGCTCCATCCGCTTGAGCCTGAGCGTGTATAACACGGAGCCGGAGGCAGACTTCGTCATCGAAAAGTTCCCCATCATCATAGAGCGGCTCCGGGGATTGTCGCCTTATTGGGGCGTGGGCGACGCCGCCTGCGCCACTATGGAGACCTGAATTATGGCCGAACCCACCGATCTGGAACGCTGCAAAATTGAGGAAAAGGCTGTCCGGGAATACCGCCAGGAAATTCCGGCCATCGTCAACGAGTTGGTTCTCTCCTGCCGGTGGGAGGACTGCTTCGACCACGTGGGGCCGGAACCCATTCCCTCCCGGGAAGCGGTGATCGACCTCATCCACCGGGCCAACCGGCTCCTTTATCCCGGCTATTTCATCCCCCACCGGGTGGACGAGGTCAACCTGGGTTACTATTTCGGCCAGGAGGCGGTGGCCTTTTTTGAATTGCTGGCGGAGCAGATCGCCCTCTCCATTCGCCACGAGTGCCTGCGCTACAACCTGGACTGCACCCACTGCGAGGAACGGGGCCAGGAAGAAGCCGTCAAGTTCATGAAGGAGCTGCCCCGGCTCAGGGCCATGCTGGGTAAAGACGTGCGGGCCGCCTACGAGGGAGACCCCGCGGCCAGGAGCTACGACGAAATCATCTTCAGCTACCCCGGGGTCTTCGCGGTCACTGTTTACCGCATCGCCCATGAACTCTGGCACCAGGGCATCCCCCTCATGCCCCGCATCATGACGGAATACGCCCACAGCCGCACGGGCATCGACATCCATCCCGGGGCGCACATCGGCGGAAGCTTTTTCATCGACCACGGCACCGGCGTGGTGGTGGGGGAAACCACGGAAATCGGGGACCGGGTGCGCATCTACCAGGGGGTGACCCTGGGGGCCTTGTCTCTCCCCAAGGACGCGGTGGATTCCCTGCGGACCAAGAAGCGCCACCCCACGGTGGAAGACGATGTGATCATTTACGCCCAGGCCACCATCCTGGGGGGCGACACGGTCATCGGGGCCAGATCCGTCATCGGCGGCAACGTCTGGATCACCGAATCGGTGCCGCCGGACACCCGGGTCTTTTTGAAACGGCCGGAGCTGGTTTACAAGGGCGCGGAGAAGTAGGTTTCAGGTTTCAGGGAATGGGGAATTGAAAACTTATTCGTCCCCTTTCCCAAGTGCAACTGGGGAACGAGAAAATAATTGGGTGGCACAGGCTTTTTAGCCTGTGCCGGCGCCGGCTAAAGTCTGCGGCTCCATATAGGGGTTGCACAGAGTAATTTTTCCAAAAAACCATCGGAAAAAACTTTTGGCAATCGCTATAAGTGCGGATAATTTTGCAAATGGCTTTTTATTAAACCCTTTTAACCTTTTCTCCTTTTAACCTGTTAACCAGGG
>VGSO01000409.1 GCA_016874945.1 Deltaproteobacteria bacterium | reverse complement strand
CAGTGAGTGATTATCAGAAGACCGAAGACCGAAAACCGAAAACCGAAAACTATCCCTATGACCTCTATGCCCGGTAACCAGCCCTTCCCCCCCGGCGTCCTGGTCGGGTTGACCACCACCATTCCGGTGGAAGCGGTCCTGGCCGCGGGGCTGGTTCCGGTGGATTTGAATAACCTCTTCATCTCCCACCCTGAGGCCCTGGCCTGGGTGAGCGACGCCGAGGCCGCGGGCTTCCCCCGGACCATCTGCGCCTGGGTCAAAGGCATTTATGCCGCCCTCAGCCGCCGCCCGGACATCCGGGCGGTCCTCGTGGCCTGCCAGGGAGACTGTTCCTACACCCAGGCCCTGGGGGAGCTCCTGGAAGCGGAAGGCCGGGAGGTCGTTCATTTTCAGTTCCCCTATCCCCCCCATCGGGAGCTGCTGAGCCGGGAAATCGCGGCCCTGGCGGCCCGCCTGGGGACCTCGATTATGGAAACCTCCCGGGTGCAGATGCAATTGCGCCACCTGCGCCGGAACTTGGGGGAACTGGACCGCCTCACCTATGAAACCGGCCAGGTGACGGGCCGGGAAAATTTTAATTACTTAATTGCCAGCTCCGACTTTGAATCAGACCTGGAAGCCTACTCCCGCAAGGTGGCCGCCTTTCTTCGGGAAGCCCGGACTCGGAAGCCTCATCACTTTAGGGTGCGCCTGGGTCTGGTGGGAATCCCCCCCATTTTCGGCGACCTGTGGGATTACCTGGAAGAACTGGACGCGTCAGTGGTCTTTAACGAAATTCCCCGGCAATTCAGCATGCCGTATCCGGACGTCCAGGACCTGGCGGACCAGTACCTCCGTTATACTTACCCCTACGATATTTTCGGGCGCCTAACGGACATGGAGGAGGCCATAAGGGTGCGCCGCATCGACGGCCTGGTGCACTACACCCAGAGCTTCTGCTTCCGGCAGATGTTCGACCAGGTCCTCCGGGAGCGCCTCAATATTCCCGTCCTGACTATCGAAGGAGACCGCCCCACTCCCCTGGACACCCGCACCCGCATGCGCCTGGAGGCTTTTGTTGATGTACTGCGGGCTTAAATGCAGTTTTCGGTTTTCGGTTTTGGGTCTTCGGTGTTCAAAAAATAGTGCCACAGTCTCCCGGCCTGGGGAAAAGGGATTCCTCTTTACAACGCCCTGGTTGCTTAAATGAACAGAAAACCAAAGACCAAAGACCGAAGACCGAAGACCGAAGATCAAAAACCCACCCTCGGCCTGGACTTTGGCAGCCGGTTTGTGAAGCTGGTCTATAACAGATCCGGCGGCACCCTGGGCCGCCGCAAGCTGGACAGCCTCACTTTTTACCGGGACTATCTGGGGCGCAATGGCGACGGCCGGCTGGAGGTGGATTGGAAGCGCCTGGGTCTGGCGCCGCCGGAAAGCCTGGTGGCCACCGGTTACGGCAAGGAATTGTTAAAAGAGCATTTCCCCACCATCACCGAAATCCGGGCCCATTTCCTGGGCGCCCGGCGCCAGACCGGCCTGGAGCATTTTGTCCTTCTGGAGATGGGCGGCCAGGACACCAAGGTCTTGTATGTCAAAGAAGGCCGGGTGTTCGATTTTCTCACCAATGACCGCTGCGCCGCGGGCACCGGCCGCTACCTGGAAAACATGGCCCGGTTTCTCCACCTGCCCCTGGCGCAATTCGCCCGGGCCTATGAAGAGCCGGCGGACATCTCCCACACCTGCGCCATCTTCGGGGAAAGCGAGCTCATCGGCCACCTGCTGCGCGGCGTATCCCCGGAGCGCATCGCCGCGGGAGTCAACGCTTCGGTGGCCCGGCGGGCCCACCTCATGGTGCGGCGCTACCCTTGCGCCACCCTGGTCTTTGTGGGCGGCGTGGCCCGGAACCGGGCGGTGGTCCAACTCCTTAAGGAGCGGAGCGGGCTTCAGGTCCTGGTGCCGCCCCATCCCCAGTTCATCGGGGCCTTGGGGTGCTGGTGGGAAGCAGGACAGCGCCTCAGGGAGGAACGATAAGGAGTATCATTGACTGGCTATCGGTTCAAATTGTTTTTTGACGTAGGGGCACAGCGTGCTGTGCCCCTGTACCTTGGGCACGGCTCGCCGTGCCCCTACGAGGAAATTACTTTGGGCAACCCCTATAACAGATAGAAACCGGCATGGAAAGACAAGGACTAACAAGCAACCGGGCCAATATAAGGGCGGAAGGGGATCTGGAAACGGCCGTCCGGGCTTTTTTCCCTAACAACAAAATTCTTAAAGGAGAAATAACCCAGGAACGGCTTCCCTCCTCCCGGCCGGTGTACCGCTTCCGGTGCGCCGGGGATGGCAGGGCCGTGGTGGGGAAATTTTTCGGCGCCTATCCCCCCGCCTCACCCC
>VGSO01000408.1 GCA_016874945.1 Deltaproteobacteria bacterium | reverse complement strand
CGCCGCCGCGCGACCGAAGGTTTGCCCCAGGTCAGGATCAAAATCCGCCAGGCGGAATTTCCCCTCTCCCCCTTTTTGAAAGCGCTGGTGGAGCCAGCCGGCATAATTGGCGGGCATGAGGTGCCAGGGGTCCCGTTGGTGGTGGTAGGAACACCGGGCCTCCGGTTCGGTGCCGTCGATAAACAGCTCCAGGCGCCGGTGGGGGCAGGCCGGCCCGGGCAGGCGTCCCGAAAAGGCGCAGACCTCGGCGCTCACCACCCCTTCCGGCGGCGCAAAGGGCTGAGGCTCCACCGGACCGAAGACTTCCGCGGCCAGATCCGCCAGGATGGGGGCCGCGGCCGCCGCGCCGCTCGCATTAGCCGTGGGGCGGCCGTCGAAATTCCCCACCCACACCGCCAGGGTGTATTCCGGGGTATAGCCCACGGCCCAGCAGTCCCGGTACCGGGTGCTGGTTCCGGTCTTGAGGGCCAGCCGCTGGGGCGGGTTCATGGCCAGGGACCCCCCGAATATCCTGGCCCGGGCCATGGGGTCGGACAGGATGTCATTGATAATGAAGGCGGCCTGGGGCGAGAAAATCCGGACCCCTTCCCCCGATGGCTGGTCCTGGATCAGCCGCAGCGGCTGGAACACCCCGCCATTGGCCAGGCAGGCGTAGGCCGCGGCCAATTGTTGCAGGCTCACCTCGGGGTTGCCCACCACCAGCCCCAGGCCGTAGTGGTCCGGGGGCAGTTCCCGATGGTTGATGAGCTCCAGCCGGGTCAAGGTCTCATAATAAGTATCCGGTCCCGTGAGGTTGAGCAAGTACACCGCGGACAGGTTCAGGGAATTTCCCAGGGCTTCCCGGAAGGACACGGGACCGTGGGCCAGGCGGTCAAAGTTGCTTGGGAGGAACGTCCCCCGGGGAGTCTTGTAGCGGCGCTCCACGTCTTCCAGCACCGCCCCGGGGGTCAGACCCAGGTCCAGGGCCTGGGCGTACAGAAACGGCTTTAAAGCGGAGCCGGGAGAGCGCCAGGCCGCGGCGCCGTTGTTAAAGCCCTGGTTGCTGGCGCTATAGCTCAAGGACCCCACCAGGGCCGCCACCCCCAGGTCGCGGTTGTCCACAATGACACAGGCGGCCTGGGAGGCCCCGGATTTCCGGACCCGGGCGCGGTGGGACCGGACCACGGCTTCGGCCCGGCGCTGCAGGTCCCGGTCCAGGGTGGTGACTATCCGGCCTCCAGCCGGAACCGCAGGCCCGGATGCCAGCACCAGGTTCACGAAGTGGGGCGCCTCGAAGGGCAGCCGCCCCCGGGCTCCCCGGAGATTGAGCGGCTGGCCCTGGAGGTCCGCCAATTCCTGCTCCTTCAGATAACCCAAGCCGGCCATGCGGCTGAGCACCCAGTCCCGCCGTTCCAGGAGGCGCGGCAAACGAGGGCCATAAGGGTTCAACGTCCCCGGGGCTTTGACCACCGCGGCCAGCAAGGCGGCTTCCGCCGGGTTCAATTGCGCCGCGGGTTTGCCGAAATAGGCCCGGGCTCCCGCTTCCACCCCCATGAGATTGTTGCCCTGGGGAACCCGGTTGAGGTAGAGCCGCAGGATCTCTTCTTTGCTCAGCGCCCGTTCAATCCGCAGGCTGCGGACCATTTCCACCAGCTTCCGGTAATAGGTGCGGGGGCCGGGATAAGTGAGCCGGGCCAGTTGCTGGGTGATGGTGGAGGCGCCGGACACGATGCGGCCCGCGGTTAGATTGCTTAAGCCCCCCCGGAAAACAGCCCAAAGATCGATGCCCGGATGGCGCAGGAATCTTTGATCTTCCGCCGCCACCAAGGCCGCGGCCACCGTTTGGGGAAGCGGCCCCGGGGGCAGCTTGATAAGTTTGCGGCCTTGCCCCTCGGGCGTCAGACGCAGGATCTGCCCCTGCCGGTCCAACACCAGGGCCCCGGGCTGGGGATCCAGCGCGGCCAGATCCACCCGGGAGGCCGCCTCAAAATGGACCGCCAGGCCCGCCAAGAGAGCCGCGCCGATGAAAAACCTCAACCAGCAGCGTATTATGCATGACCACATAGTATTTCCGGAAGATAGGATTCGATTGTCATTCTGAGCCGCATTTAGGCGGCGAAGAATCAAGCAATCTGTTGAAAAACGGTTTTTTGTCATCCTGAACGAAGCGAATGATCTAGAAGTTATTAAAATAACCAGATTCTTCGCTTCGATCAGGGTGACGAATAATTCTTTTGATTATTACCTTTGCTCCGGAAAAAACCAAAGCTGGGAATTACTAGATCCCAAGTCGAATAACTCTCCCTCCCCCATCAAGGGCATAAGCGCTAACTTAAGGATCATTTGAAAATTGACAGGGTTTCCAAAATATCTAATTGTAACAATCTCTTGCGTGGCGGTTCCCTT
>VGSO01000407.1 GCA_016874945.1 Deltaproteobacteria bacterium | reverse complement strand
CTTTCCCCACCCACCCCCTTGACTTCCTGATCAGAGCAATGCTATAAATTTCCCTGCGGGCCGTTAGCTCAATTGGTAGAGCAAGTGACTCTTAATCACTAGGTTCGGGGTTCGAGACCCTGACGGCCCACCAAAGAAATCAAGGGGTTAGGTCAAACGGCCTGACCCCTCTCCTTTTTTGTGTGAGACTCTGTGTGAGAATTTCTCTCATAGGTGAGATCTTGACTGGCCTTCTCGTAAATGGCCATGGCTTCGCGCTAGGCTTCGCCTATGGAGTGAAGGTAAATTTCCGTAGTAGTCCGGTTTTCATGTCCCAGGATTCTCTGGATTGAGCTGATCGGGACATTGGCCCGGTCCAGAACCGAAGCCCCGAAGTGCCTTAAAGCATGGAACCGGAAATACCGCACTCCTGCTTTCAGACAGAGTTTGCGCATGATCATTTTCCGATCCTGGTATGGACCCTCCACGAATTTACCCTCTTTGTGGCTCCAATAACGCTGCCAGAATACCCAGGGCTTGTCCGTATCCCGGTTTTTGTAGCGCCGGATCAGCATGCTGTAGAGAGTGATGGTCATAGGAATCTTTCGAGGAGAGAGATGTCCGCCTTTTTTCTTCCGGGTATAGAGCACCACCCATCTCCCTTCAAAGTCCACATCCGCCCAGGTGAGCCGGTTGATTTCCCCCATTCTGCCCATGTTTTCTTTGATGGCCACGAGGTAGTCTTGGGTGTCTGGGTCCGCGGCGAGTAAGACCTTGGCGACATCTTCTTTCGAAGGGATATACCTGATGTGCCGCTCCACTGGCATGAATTCTAACCCCTGGGTGGGGTTATTTTTTATCAGCCCTTGCCTGATCCCGAAGTTGAAGAGAGCCCGGAGATAGCGCAGGTCTCGATTTGCGGTGAAGGCGGAAACTCCTGCCCGTTTGATGAGGTAGCGTTGGACCATGCTCGTTTTGATCTCGCTGCAGTTCGAACCAGGCCATTCTTTTATCAAGCGCCGCCCCAAGTGAACATGTTCCACATAATAGGTCCTGCATTTATACGCCTTCACATTATCCAGGCGCCTGTTCACCAGTTCCAAGAAGTCCATGTCGGTTGGGGTCTTCTCCTCTGCCGGCGTCGGGGGCGCCACTGGCGGCGGGTTCCTCAGTTCCTCTCGCTTTTTTGCCTCTGCCTCCTTTGCCTGGCGTTTGGTGGGAAACCAGGCTTCTGTGTAGCGATTGCCGTTCTGGGTGAAGTCGTACCTCCACCCCCTGCCTTTGACCGAATAGACGCTCATAGAGGTCCTCCTTCCTGGGGAAGAGCAGAGAACCCCCGAGCTTCACGCCGCCCAACAATTTCCGGTTTTTATAGACCCAGCTGAGACTTCTCTGGAGAAAGCGGGCGACCTCCTCAGGAGTGAGTATATCGCCAGATCGAAGCGAGTCAACCCCGTCTGGCTCTGCGGTAATGCTCATCTCTGCACATCCTCATTTTTATCTTTTGTTAGTAATACTAGGTTAAGTATATATTGACAAATGCCTTTCATGAGCGCACCATGGGTTCATGAAACCACAAAAACTCAAGGACTTGGAGCGTCGGTTGAGCTGCTTCCTTCAAGACCTTCTGGAGCCCATGGGTCGGGAAGAACGGCGCCATTGGGCCAGGGTCTACGTGGAGGGATTGCTGCTCGATGGTGAACGGAAATCCATTGAACCCCTGGCGGCGCGCCTGGCGGGGGCGGATGTGCAGGCCCTGCGCCAGTTCGTGGGCCAGAGTCCCTGGGCCGTGGAAGAGGTGGGGCGACGTCTGGCCCTGAAGATGGTGGACCTGCTGGCCGAGGCGGAGGTGTGGATGGTGGACGACACCTCTTTCCCCAAGGCCGGCAAGCATTCTGTGGGGGTGGCCCGGCAATATTGCGGCGCCCTGGGCAAAATCGCCAATTGCCAGGTGGCGGTGACCCTTCATTGGAGCGGTGCGGCGTCCAGTTGCCCCTTGGGGTGGAGATTGTATCTGCCCCAGGAATGGTGTGCAGACCCGGAGCGCTTGGCCAAGGTGAAGGCCCCGGCGGACGTGTCCTACCGCACCAAATCGGCGCTGGCCCTGGAGCTGGTGGATCAGATGTTGGCCTGGGGTGTGCCCCCCCGGCCCCTGGTGGCCGATTCTTTCTATGGGAACGAGTTTGATTTCCGGAAGGAATTGCGTCAGCGGAAGCTCCCTTACGTGGTGCAGGTGGAGCCCTCGACGGTGGCTTGGGATACGGCCCCCGATATTCCCCCGCCGGCTCCCAACAAACCGGGACGCCCCCGCCGGCATCCGCCCTGGGAGGAGCTGCCGCGCCCCCGGAGCCTGTCGAGCCTGGCCCAAACGATGCCGGTGGAGGCCTGGCAAGCGGTGGAGTGGCGGGAGGGTTCCCGCGGACCGCAAAA
>VGSO01000406.1 GCA_016874945.1 Deltaproteobacteria bacterium | reverse complement strand
GCATGGCGAGCCGCGCCCACGGTACAGGGGCACAGCACGCTGTGCCCCTACGTCAAAAAACAATCGGAAAAAACTTTTGGCAATCGCTATAACCTTACCGTTAACCGAAAACCGAAAACCGAAAACCGAAAACTGTCTTTGAATTGACATTTCCCCGGATTCTGTTACCTTCCCCTGCATATGAAACCCGGTTACCTGGTGGAATTTTACGATGAAAAGCGCCTGTTGTGCGGGTTGGTGGCGGACCTGAAGGGGGAGCGCCTCCAGGTGGTCGCCCAGACCGGCCGGGAATTGACCCTGGCTCCCAAGCGCGTTCTCCACGCCTGTCCCGCGACCCTGCCCGGGTCGGCGTCCCGGCAGCAGATCCTGACTTATCTGGAGGAGACCAATCGCCAGCGGGAAGCCTTGAAGGCCGCGGTCAACCTGGAGGAGCTCTGGGAGCTGCTGGTAACGGAAAACCAGGGCTTGACGGGAGAGGAAATGGCCGACCTGTGGTTCGGCCGCACCGAGCCGGACAAAGTCGCGGCCCTGGGCCGGGCGCTTAGGGAAGACAGGTTTCTTTTCAAATATAAAGATCACCTGTGGCTGCCCCACCCTCCGGAGGTGGTGGCCGACCTCAAGGAGCAATACCAGCGGGAGCTGAAGAGCCGGCAAGAACTGGAAGAGGGGGCGGCCTGGCTCCAGGCCGTGTTCTCCGGGGAAGCGGCCCCGGCCCCTGCTTTTCGCGACCGATTGGTGGAGCTCCTAAAGGCGATGGCGGTCTTAGGCGCGGATGCCCCCGATTACGAGCAGGGCAAGGCCTTCCTGGAAAAGGCCCGCCTCCCGGCCCCGGATGCGGCTTTCCGCCTCCTGGTGCGGTTGGGGGTCTTTGAGGAAGACGAAGACCTGGACCTCTACCGGTTGGAAGTGCCCCGGGAGTTTTCCGCTGAAACCTTGGGTCTATCCCGGGCCCTGCGCGACTCCCCGCCTCCCGACCCTTACGCGGCCCAGCGCCTGGATTTAACCGGCCTGGAATGCATCACCATCGACGGAGAACAGACCCGGGACTTTGATGACGCCCTCAGTTTGGAAGAAGTTCCCGGAGGCTGGCGCTTGGGGGTGCATATCGCCGAGGTCAGCGCCATGGTGGCCCCGGGGACGCCTTTGGACCTGGAGGCCCGGGAGCGGGGCACCTCCATCTACCTGCCGGAGCGGCGGCTGCCCATGCTCCCCGAAGAAATCTCCGAAGACAGCTTGAGCCTCCTGGCCCGGGAGGAGCGCCGAGCTTTAAGCTTCCTGGTCAAACTGGACGAGCAAGGGGAACTCCAGGATTGGCTCATAACCCCCAGTCTCATCCGGGTGGACCGGCGGCTGACCTACAGCCAGGTGGAGGGCCTGTTGTCCCATGACCCCCAACTGGCTCAGATGTCGAAGCTTAGCCGGGCCCTTAAGCAACGCCGCCTGGCCCAAGGGGGATACGAACTGCACCTGCCGGAAGTCTGGGTGATGTTCACCCCCCAGGGGCTGCAAATCAAGGTGGAGAGCCAGGAAACTCCCAGCCGCCAATTGGTGGCTGAGGCCATGGTCCTGGCCAACTGGCTGGCCGCGGTGTTTCTGATGGAGAGAAGCCTTCCCGCCATTTACCGGAGCCAGCCGGAGCCCCGGGAGGCCATCAAGCGCCAGGAAGGGAAAAGCCTTTTTGAATTGTGGCAGGACCGCCGGAACCTGAGCCGGGTGGTAATGGACCTTACCCCCCAGCCCCATTGGGGCCTGGGTTTGAACTGCTACACCCTGGCCACTTCCCCCATCCGGCGCTACCTGGACCTGGTGATCCACCGCCAGTTCCACGCCGCTTTAGCTGAAGAGCCGCCCCGGTACCGGCGCCAGGAATTGGAAGGGATCATCGCGGTCATCGATCCGGCTATGCGCCGGGCCGGGATGCTTAAAACCCGGCGCCTGAGGTACTGGCTCCTGAAATATCTGGCGGGAAAGATAGGCCAAAAGATGCCGGCCCTGGTGTTGGAGGCCCTTCCCAACCGCTATCGCCTGATGCTTCCCGACTTGCTCCTGGAATTCCTTTTCCCCTCCCCGGCCACCGCCAAACTCACCCCGGGGGAAACCATTCAGGTGCGCCTGGACCGGGTGTCGCCCCGGGAAGACCAGATAAAGGTGAGTCTTGCCTAATGATACTTCACGCAAAGCGCAAAGACGCTAAGTGACGGAATTCTAGTTAGTACCATTTTTCACCCTCCCCCGTTGCTGTTATTGCCGGCTCTGAGGCAAATTCTCGTTGGCAAGGCCTGTTGGTAAAATAAACATTAATAACCAGGGGTTAGCGGTGAATTGGTTGGATATTGTCAATTTTTTCCGGCCCGGATTTGACTGGATCCAGGTGGAAGTCAGTTCCCAATGCAACGCGGCCTGTGTTTAC
>VGSO01000405.1 GCA_016874945.1 Deltaproteobacteria bacterium | reverse complement strand
ATTAGGGAGAACGCCTTGCCCTCGGTTTAGTGAAATGACCTGTTGCCGACAGGCTCATGCGGTAAATTTTTTTATCTTTATCATTTCCCAGTAAGTAAATCAGGATTGGGATATTGCGAGTGGGCGCACCAGGATTTTGAAGCTCAAGGTGTTTTCTCTGAGCGCCTCAGGGAGTCCCTCTCAGATAGCCAACCGAGAGGGAGGTTACGGCCTATAGTAATCGGGCCCGGTGGAAGGCGCGGTGACAGTTCCGGCGGTTGACCTTGGGTGCATCTTCGGGCCTTTGCCGATGTTTATTGGGAGAAGCAAACAAATAGGGGAGGAGACGTTCGGAGTCTGGGGGGCCTCTATAACAGGTGGTGGCTTGCCAGGGAAAAAACGTCTTTCTTTTCCCTGGCAGGCCCCAGCCCGATTTCTTACCCAGGCCTTTCCATTTCGGCCGGCTAAAGGAAGCCTGAGGATGGCCCCCTACTGACTAAGCGTCTTCAGCCGGAGGTAACTTCCTTTTTATTCTAAATCTATGGCGTTGTAGATTTCTAAATTCCCCTTTACTTGCCCAGGTTTTTTTTGCTATAAGTCGGGAAAAACCAGGGGGGCGGGCGAATGAGGGGAAACAGAATTAATCGGTTCTGGTCTTTGGTTCTGATGGCGCTGATGATTTCCTATGGGGCCGTGGCCTCTCCCAAACCGGCGTCGGCGCTGTCCTCCGGCGATACCCTGGTAGTCACCGCCGTGCCTGCGGCTTCGGTGGTGGGCGTAGCCGCGGCCGGCTATCTGCTTTATAAGAATCGCCTCTCTCAACCCGCAGATGCCAAAGGCCGCTTGGGCTATAAAGGCCCCGGGGAATTTTACATCGGCGGTTTCTTCGGCGGCTCCTTTGTGCCCGGCACTGATTGGACATATCAGATAGGCGGCCAGAATATCACCGCCCGGCAGATGACCATCGACCCCGGGGTCACGGGCGGTATCAAATTGGGGTACTTCCTGGATAGCTGCCCCTATTTCGGAGTGGAAGCCGAGGGCAGCATTGGCAACCATCCTCAACCCAGCCAAACTGTATCTTTAAATCCGCCGCTGGCCGGGGCCACTACCGGCCGGGTGTCCGGCCAAACCCTTCTTGCCTGGACCATGGCCTTTCACTTCGTGGGGCGTTATGGCTTCCTCCCTGACCAGGAAGTCCCTTTCGGCCGGCTGTAACCATACGTGGGCCTGGGGCCGGGCCTGGTTATGCTTTATGGCGAAGCTGATTCGGCCAAGAACTTCTCCCTGGAGGTGGAGGCCGGCGTGCGCTACATGTTCACCAAGCATTTGGGCGGTTTTCTGGAATATAAATTCAGCAAGCAATGGAGCGTCGAATTAGAATCGCAGCAACTCGCTCCTGCCACCGTTACCGCGAGCAAAGCCGTCTTTGACTTCGACCGGCATCAGGTGGTTGTGGGTTTGGCATATCATTTTTAACCGGCCATCCATGATCGATGTCCACTCCCATATCCTGCCGGGCATAGATGATGGTGCCCGAGACATGAAGGACGCCCTGGAGATGGCCCGCCTGGCCGTGGCGGACGGCATCCGGGTAATGGTGGCCACCCCGCATCTTTTCAAGCACAAGAATGGGGACCTTGGGGCCATCAACGAGAAAAAGGTCATTTTAGAGCACCTCGACAGGTTTCGAGACAGGTTGGCGGCAGAGGACATTGCCCTGGAAGTCCTGCCAGGCTGCGATGTCCCATTGAGTGAAAAGGCCTTGAGCCTGTTGGAAGAGGACCGGGTAATGACCGTTAATGACGGTAACCGCTATCTTTTACTGGAGTTGTCCCACTTTGCCATCCCACCCTCCCTGGAAGAAATCTGCTTTCGCTTGCAATCCCAAGGGCTCACCCCCATCATCACGCATCCCGAGAGGCATCCGCTCATTTTGGAGAGGCCGGAGAGACTGGAGCATCTGGTAGACCTGGGGTGCCTGGCCCAACTGACTGCGAGTAGTTTGACGGGCGGCTTCGGACGGCAGATTGCCAGGGTTTCCCGGCAGTTGGTGAAGAAAGGGTATTTTCACCTGTTGGCCTCCGACGCGCATGACCCCCGCCATCGCCCGCCGAGGCTTAGCAAAGCGGTAAGCGAACTTTCCAGGCTAATTGGTCGGGAGCGGGCCCTGGCCATGGTCACCCACATCCCCGAAAAGATCATCAAAGGAGAGCTGGCCACTTAATTTAAATGAAAAGACTTGGTTTGGAGGAGGACGGCGAGATACACGAAGCCCAATTCCAGAGGGCCTGATCTCGGAATCTGTTGCGGGTCAACGGCATTATTATAATTCGCAAACATGGCCACAGATCGCCCGAAGGCTTTTGGCCGTTCTTAATAAAAGGCGGTATTTAAGGTACCTGCAGTAAGTGATAGAGACGTTAGCGATGGAGC
>VGSO01000404.1 GCA_016874945.1 Deltaproteobacteria bacterium | reverse complement strand
TCGGGCCGCATCCACATGGGCCACGTGCGCAACTACACCATCGGCGACGTGGTGGCCCGCTACCAGCGCATGCAGGGCTTTAACGTGCTCCACCCCATGGGCTGGGACGCCTTCGGCCTGCCGGCGGAAAACGCGGCCTTGGCCCGGGGCCTTCACCCGAATAACTGGACGCGTGAGAATATCGCCTATATGAAGGCCCAGCTCCAGACCCTGGGCTACAGCTACGACTGGCCCCGGGAGCTGGCCACCTGCGACCCGGACTATTACCGCTGGGAACAGCTGGTGTTCATCGAGATGTTCCGCCGGGGGCTGGCATATAAAAAGGAATCCCCGGTGAACTGGTGCCCCCGGTGCCAAACGGTGCTGGCCAATGAACAGGTGGAAGGGGGCCGCTGCTGGCGCTGCGACCAAGAGGTGCACCTCAAAGATCTGTCCCAGTGGTTTTTCAAGATCACCGCCTACGCTGAAGAACTCCTGGCTGACCTGGACCAGCTTACCCACTGGCCCGAGCGGGTCGTCACCATGCAGCGCAACTGGATCGGCAAGTCCTTGGGCGCGGAAATTTACTTCCCCCTGGAGGGCGGGGGCGAGCCCATCACCGTGTTCACCACCCGCCAGGACACCTTGTGGGGCGCCACCTTCATGAGCCTGGCCCCGGAGCACCCCCTGGCCCTGGAGCTGAGCCGTGGAACCCCCCAGGAAGACGCGGTGCGCCGCTTCGTGGAGCACTGGAAGGCCACGGACCGCACCAAGGGGGCGCTGGAGGAGGTCACCAAGGAAGGGGTGTTCACCGGGAGCCACTGCCTCAATCCGGTGACCGGCTGGCAGATGCCCATCTACGTGGCCAACTTCGTGCTCATGGAGTACGGCGCCGGCGCGGTGATGGCGGTGCCGGCCCACGACCAGCGGGACTTTGAGTTCGCCCAAAAATACGGCCTGCCCGTCAAGGTGGTGATCCAGCCGCCGGGCCAGGAGCTTAAGGCCGAAACCATGACCGGGGCGTATGAAGACGAAGGCGTCCTGGCGGAATCGGGAACCTTCACCGGCCTGGCCAGCGCCCCGGCCCGGGAGGCCATCGCCCATTTCCTGGAAGAGCAGGACCTGGGGAAAAAGGCCGTCCATTACCGCCTCCGGGATTGGGGCATCTCCCGCCAGCGCTACTGGGGCGCGCCCATTCCCATCATTTATTGCGACCGTTGCGGCATGGTGCCGGCGCCGGAGAAGGATCTCCCGGTGCTCCTGCCCCTGGACGTGGAGATCACTGCGGTGGGCCGCTCTCCCCTGGCCGAGTTGGAGTCCTTCTGGAAGGTCGATTGTCCTGCCTGCGGCGGGCCGGGGCGCCGGGAAGCGGACACCATGGACACCTTCGTGGATTCCTCCTGGTATTTCCTGCGCTATGCCTGCTCCGACTACCGACAGGGCATCCTGGACCCGGCCCGGGTGGATTACTGGCTGCCGGTGGACCAATACATCGGGGGCATCGAACACGCGGTCCTTCATCTCCTCTACGCCCGGTTCTTCACCAAGGTGCTCCGGGACCTGGGTCTGGTCAAGATCGATGAGCCTTTCACCCGCCTCCTCACCCAGGGCATGGTCACCAAGGAGGGGGCCAAAATGGCCAAGTCCAAGGGCAATGTGGTGGACCCCGACGACCTGATCCAGCAGTACGGCACGGACACCACCCGGCTGTTTTTGCTCTTCGCCGCCCCGCCGGAGAAGGACCTGGAATGGAGCGACCAGGGGGTGGCGGGGGCGCACCGGTTTCTGAACCGGTTGTGGAACCTGGTGCATTCCCTCTCGCCGGATCTAAAAGCCGTGCAACCTTTCCAGGGCAAGGGGAGCGACCTTTCCGCGGCGCAGTGGGAGTTCTGGCACAAAATACACCGCACCATCAAGAGGGTGACTCAGGATATTGAGGACGATTTCCATTTCAACACCGCCATCGCCGCGGCTATGGAGCTGGTAAACGCCTTTTACCTGGCCGCGGAGGAATTGCCTCGCAATGACCTGACCCTGAGCCTTTTCCGGGAAGGAGCGGAGGCCATCTTGAAACTCGTCAATCCCATGGTCCCCCATATCGCCGAAGAGCTGTGGGAAACTTTGGGAAACCGCCAATCTTTGCAGCTGCAAGCCTGGCCCCGAGCCAATCCCCAGGGTCTGGAAGAGTCGGCTTATACGCTCGTGGTCCAGGTAAACGGTAAGGTGCGAAGCCGCATCGTGGTAACCGCATCGATGTCCGACGAGCAGATTGAGAACGCTGCCTTGACCGACCAAACCATAGAGAAATGGCTGCAAGGGAAAGCCCCCCAGCGGGTGGTCATGGCCCGGCGCAAGCTGGTCAACATCGTTATTTGAAGGAAGAAAAAATGCGGAAGGCTGGCTGCGGGTTGACCCTCCTGGTTCTTTTAGCCCTGTGGGGGTGTGGCTA
>VGSO01000403.1 GCA_016874945.1 Deltaproteobacteria bacterium | reverse complement strand
GCTGGCCCGGGAGGCGGAGCGTCTGGGGGCCTTATCGCCGGGAAAGCGCTATTTTCAGGAACAGCGCCTCCGGGCCTCTTGTGACCAGGAACTCAAGCAATGGCTTCAGGAAGTTTGCCGGAAATTATGGGCCAGCCTCCGGGATTATGCCGCGCAGGTGCGGGAACGGCGACTCCTCTCCCGGGAAGCCACCGGCAGTGATAAAGAAATGGTCTGGAATTGGGCCTTCCTGGTGCCCGAGAAGGCCGTGCCGGGCTTCCAGGCCCGGATCCTGGACGTCAACGCCCGATACGCCCACCGCGGCCTGGTGTTTGAATGCACCGGTCCCTGGCCGCCCTATAGTTTTTGTCCGGCCCTGGACCTGGAGCCTGAGGCATGAACTGCCTGTGTTATTGTATCAGCCACCATCCGGGGCCGGAATTACCGGCGCCCCTGTTGGGGGTGGGGGGCCGCCCGGTATACCAGGTGGCGCACCGGCGCTTACGCGCGGCCATCTCCAGGGTGGACCGGGCGGAGTTGGCCCCGGACCTCCTTAGGGTCCGGGCCTATGAGCGGGTGGTGCTCTCCTGCCACCGCCAGGGCGCCGTCATCCCCATGCGTTACGGCTGTGTGGTGGCGCAGGAATCCCTGGTCGTCCAACTTCTGGACGAACACGGCCCCCAATATGAAGCCCTGCTCCAGGAACTGGACGGCTGTGTCGAAATGGGCTTGCGGGTCTTGCTGCCCTCGGGGCCCTGGGCTGCGGTGATCCCCGGCGGTCCGGAAGGCAGCCGGGAGGTGGCCGGGCTTCATCCCCCGGCCGCCGGGGCGGCCGCGGACCGCCTCGGGCTGGCCTACCTCACGGCCCGCAAGGCCCATTATGCCCACCAGGACCGCTGGACCAAGGAGTATCGCCGGGCCATGGACCGTTGCCTGGCGCAATTCGCCGGGCTTTTTGTTAAATATAAAATGGAAGCACCTTCTCCCCGCCTTCCCTTGCTCTCCCTCTATTTCCTGGTGCCCCGGGAGGCGGTGGCGTCTTTTCGCCAGGCCTTCCGCCGGCTCACTGAGACCGAGCCGGCCCGGCTGCTGCTCTCCGGTCCCTGGCCGCCGTATAATTTTGTGACGAGCAGTCCCCGTCTCCTTCAATTCCCCCAAGCTTGAGGAAGGGAGTAGTCATGGGTAAGAGTGTTGCATCGTTGGATAATAGCTCGGAATTACAGCGCTACCGCCAACTCTACGAAATGCTGCTGGAGGCCATTCCCTCCTCGGTGCTGCTCATTGACCGGGACCTTCGGATCGTTTCGGTAAATCGCAATTTCCTGGAGAAAAACCGCCGCAGCCAGGCCGATACCATCGGCCGCCGCCTGGATGAGGTATTTCCGGCCATCATTATCGACCAGATGGATTTCCCGGGGCGCATCCGCCAGGTGTTCGAGCAGGGCCGGCCCACCCGGGGCGAACGGATGACCTATCGGGCGCCCGGCATTCCCCTGAGAATTTATTATTACAGTATCCTGCCCTTTTCCTGGAAGGACGTGGTGGAACTGGCCATGCTGCTCATGGAGGACGTCACCGAGCAGGTGCGCCTGAGTGAAGAGGTGCGGCGGGTGGAGCGCCACCTGGCCTCGGTGGTGGAAAGCGCCCAGGATATCGTTTTATCCACCGATATGGAAGGCCGGATCTTGACCTGGAACACCGCGGCGGAAAAGCTCACGGGCTTCGGCCTCTATGAAGTCCGGGGACGCGGCTTTTTCGACTTCTGCGCCGGCGACGATCAGGGCGAGATGGAGCGAATTTTTGCCAACCTTCAGGCCGGCAAAGACGCGCAAATGGCGGAACAGGACCTGAAAACCAGGGACGGCGGGCGCATCCCGGTGTCCTGGATCTTCTCCCCCATGAAGGACCACCTGTCCCAGACCGCGGGCGTAGTGGCGGTGGGCCGGGACCTGACGGAGCGGCGCAAATTGGAGGCGCAGTTGCTCCAGTCCCAGAAACTGGCGGCCCTGGGGGTGATGGCCGGGGGGATCGCCCACGAGATCCGCAACCCCCTGGCGGTGTGCGCTTCTGCGGCCCAATTCATCATGGAGGAGAATGTTACCCCGGAGTTCCGGCAGGAGTGCGCCCAGAAGATCCATACCGGCATCCAGCGGGCCTCCATGATCATCGAAAACCTGCTGCGCTTCGCCCGCCCCTCGGCCAAGACCGACCTCAAGGAGATCGACCTGACCTCACTCCTTTCGGAAACCCTGGCCCTGGTGAGCAACCAGGCCCGGATTCAAAAGATTGAGTTGCGCTCGCAACTGTCCCCGGAGCCCATCTTGATCAGCGGCATGGAAGGCCTGCTGCAGCAAGCGTTCATGAACCTGCTGCTCAATGCCATCAAGGCCATGCCCGACGGCGGGGTGTTGGACATTGCCCTGGAAAAGACCGACAGCGAAGCCCGGGT
>VGSO01000402.1 GCA_016874945.1 Deltaproteobacteria bacterium | reverse complement strand
ACTGGGGGACCCTCCCGGCTGGCCCCATCCCGTCCGCGCCATCGGCCGGGTCTGCCAGTTCTGGGAAGACTTCTGGCTCCGCCCCCGGGTCTGGGCCGGCTGCCTTTACTGGCTCTCGGTCATGGGGACGGTAATGCTGCCGGTGCTGCTGGTGGTGGGCGTCCTGCCGGTTCTTCCCCCCCTGCTGGCCACTGCCGGGGCCGCCTATTGGGTTTACGTCTTTCTCGCCACTCGCTCCCTGCACCTGGAAAGCCGCGGGGTGATGGAGGCCCTGGGTCGAGGCGACCTGGATGAGGCCCGGAAGCGGCTCTCCATGCTGGTAAGCCGGGAGACCTCCCATCTCACCCCCCAGGAGGTGCGCCGGGCGGTATTGGAAACGGTGGCGGAAAACCTGGGGGACGGGGTGGTGGGCCCCATTTTTTATGGACTTATCCTGGGAATTCCGGGGATGGTCGGGTATAAGACGGCCAGCACCATGGACTCCATGGCGGGTTACCTCAATGACCGCTACCGTTATTTCGGCTGGGCCGCGGCCCGGGCCGACGACCTGCTCAATTATCTCCCGGCCCGGCTCACCGCGGTGCTGGTGGCGGCGGTGGCCCCTTTGGGGGGCTTGAACCGCACCGGGGCCTGGCGCGCCGCCCGGCGGGACGCCGGGATGCTTAAAAGCCCCAACGCCGGGTGGCCCATGGCGGCGGTGGCCGGGGCCTTGGCGGTGCGCCTGGGCGGCCCCGCGGTCTACTTCGGGGAAATCGTGGAAAAACCCCATATGGGGGAGGGGGACCGGGACCTGGAGGACGCGGACTATGATCGGGCCATCTTTCTGCTTTACGGGGTTTCCCTGCTCATGGCGGCATCAACGGGGGCGCTTCTTTACCTGAGCGGCGCCGGGCTGTGGGGGTTGGGGGGCTTTAAAATTTAACCAGCCAGGCGCTTCCAAAATCCATGAAAATCAGCGTAATCTGTGGAAAAATAGGTAAAGCCCCATGATCTCTATCGACGAATTCCGCACCGGGCAATACAGCGTGCCCATGACCGACGCCGATGACTTGCCCGAGGTTTGCTGGCGGTGCGTCTATTTGCAATATAAAGGGTTTTCCGTGACCTTCTCCGACAGCCTCTATTATTTTTGCGCCTACTTCTGGCCGGACAAGATTAACACGGAGGAGCCGCCGTGTTTAGCGGAAGAGATCAATCCACCCGCAGCACCTTGGCCCCCCGGATCTTCCGTTCCTTGAGTTCCACCAGGGCCTGGTTGGCCTCTTCCAGGCGATAGACCTGATATTCCGGTTTGATCGGCATCTGCGCCGCCAGTTCCAGAAACTCCGCCACGTCCCGGCGGCTGACGTTGGCCACACTCTTGATCTCTTTTTCCAGCCACAGGTGCCGGGGGTAGTCCAGGCCCAGGAGTGCTTCTTTGTCACGTTCTTCCTTGCGGATGGCATTGATGACCAGGCGCCCGCCCGGCTCCAGGTGCAACAGCGCCGCCACGATGGGCTGCCATGCCGGGGTGGTGTCGATGGCCCGGTGCATTTTCGCCGGCGGTTCCTCCTCGAAGCCTCCGGCCCAGGCGGCTCCCAGTTCCCGGGCAAAATCCCGCTCCGCCGGGGTGCGGGAAAAGGCGAAGATTCTGGAGCGGGGAAACAGGTGGCGCACCATTTTCAGGACCAGGTGGGCCGAGGCGCCAAAGCCCACCAACCCCAGGGTCTCCCCATCCCGGAGGCCGGTGAGCCTTAAGGACCGGTAGCCGATGGCCCCGGCGCACAACAGGGGCGCGGCTTCCTCATCGGTGAAGACTTCCGGAATGCCATAGGCGAAATCCTGGGAGACCGTGGTGTATTGGGCGTAACCCCCGGACGCGTCCCGCCCCGTGGCCTGAAAATCGGGGCACAGGTTCTCTTTCCCCGCCCGGCATAAGTGACACCGGCCGCAGGCGTGGTTGATCCAGCCCATGCCCACCCGGTCCCCGGGACGGAACCGGGAGGCGTTCCGGCCCGCCTGCTCCACCCGCCCCACAATCTGGTGCCCCAAAATCATGGGAAATCGGGAAGGGGGCGTGCGGCCTTCGATTTCATCCAACTCCGTGTGGCACACTCCGCACACGGAGACCCGAATCAGGATTTCCCAGTCCCCCGGCTCCGGAATGGGCAGCTCCACCAACTCCAGGGGAGCTCGATTATCCGCCAGGTTGACGACCCGACGCAGGACCATGGCTTTCATGAAGCCTCCTTGCGGTGGGAAAGGCATTGGGGGAGGGGGCAAGGGGCGTCTGCCCTTTCCCCCTACCCCAAACCCCCGCCCCCAATCCCTTAATACCAAGTTGCGCTCAAAGAGGTAATTTTGAGTTTGTCATTCTGAACGGAGCGAAGCGGAGTGAAGAATCTAGATTCTTCGCTGCGCTCAGAATGACAATTCTACTCGTTTGATCGC
>VGSO01000401.1 GCA_016874945.1 Deltaproteobacteria bacterium | reverse complement strand
GTGAAAATCTTTAAGGAGGCCGGCCTCCTGGCCGCGCCGGTGCTCAACGACAAAGAGGTCTATGAGTCCGAGCACTTCCGGCAGCGGGGCACGGTGCGCTGGAACGACGACCCCCTCTTCGGGGATGTTCTGGTCCAAAGCGCCTACAGCGCCGGTCTGATGTCCAAGACCCCCAGACGGCATAAATGGTGCTGGCGGCCGGTGGGCGCGGACAACGTCAAAATCTACCATGAGCTCCTTGGCTATCCCATGAGCAAGATTGAAGAGCTCTATGCCAAGAACATCCTCTAAGCGGAGGGGTGACGCATGACTGACATCATCTGGTGCAAAAAAGACGTGGGCGGCGGCAAGGTCTGCGACGTCGTTAATTACCTGGACCCCTACTGCTTCTGGAACTGGGAAGGCAAGGTGGGCTGCGCAGGATGCGGCGCGGTCTATTATATCCACATGATCCAGGGGCACATGTACCGGGGGCCGGATGAGAAGCCCGGCGAACAGCCGGATATCCGGCCTCTGTATGCCGATAAGCCCAATGACGGGTACGAATGCTATATGCCGGGGGTGGAAGGCCGCACCCGGCCCTTCGAATGCCTGCCCCGGGCGGTTTATCTGGGCCACGCGGACATGAGGAAGTTCAGCATCCGGGGCCACCCGGTCCGGGGCTGGCGGCCCCAGCCGCCCGCCGGGGGCGTCGCCGGGTCGTATGGGTACTTCTGGGACATCGAGAAGCTCTCTCCTGATGTCTGGGCTGAATACCAGGAGAAGATCAAAAAAGGCGAAGCCAAAGATTGGTAAAGGAGGGAGCTACTCATGAAAAAAGAAGAAATGGCAGAAGCCAAAAAGTTGGACCCGGTTAAGTTTCTGGCCAAGGTCCTGGAGGCGGAGAAGCACACGGACCACGTCTGCTGGAAGTGCAAATACTTCAAGTGGGTGCTGAAAGGCTCCGGCTTCCCGCCGGCGGACATCATCGGCTGGTGCAAGAAGATTCACTGGCCCCACTACTGGTCCGTCGCGGAAGTAGACGTGATCAAAAAGTGCTATGCCTTTGAACAGCTGGCATAAAGGCGAACTGCACATCCATGAATCCTGAGATCAACAGGGAGCACGGAGCCCAGGAGCTCGAGGTCCTGAGGGGGAAAATGCTGCTCTGGAAGGAAGATTACTTCCGTTCAGTCCCCCCCGAAGGGGGAGAAGACTATCTGTTCCTCTGCCAGGACTTTGCCTTTGAAATCGAGGAATATGTCTATCCCTATGTGCGCCGGATGGTGGAGACGCAGCATATCGAACCATCCGAGGCCAGCGAGTTCCTGGACTTCTGCTACCAGTGCGTTGATGAGTTGAAAGAGGCGCTTACCCAACGACGGTAAGTCCATGGTTGTTTGTGTAATCACCAGAGCACGATAGGAGGGTCATTATGCCCGAAAAATGCCGTGTAGGTTTGTGTGGCTTTGATCCCATGATCGTCCGGGGATATGTCAAGACCGGGTACAGAGCCATATGGTTTTACCTCCCCGACGAGCTGTTCGCGGATTACGATGTCCAGATTGGGGATAGGGTCAAAGGGACCTTGTTGGCGGTTATCAACGGTAAAGAGGAGAAAACCTTCTCCCCCAACGAGCCCTTCGAATGGCTGGCCAGCAAGGAGACGGGCTATGCCGTCTTGGTTCCCCCTGATGCCATCACCAAGTACGAGCTCACGGAATTTCACTTCGTTGAGCTGCAAATTGACCAGATCCTGCGGAAGGAGGCCGGAGGCCCCATCGGCCGGGACCAGGACGAGTTTACCGCGGTGGATGTCTATCCCGGTGAGGTCAAGCAGCGCAAGTGGTGGCCCGACGGCAAGATGAAACTGAAATACATCCTGCCTTACGCCGCTCCGTAAGAACCCATAACCAATATTTATCCTCTCCCCCACGCGGGGGGAGAGGATAAATATTCTGAGATGGCCCTTAACCTTAAATCACCCCTGATCCCTATCCGCTAAGCAGATTAGGGGTGGGATGAATCATCTGTGGAATTTGAGAGAATCGAATGGAATTACCGGAAATTGGCTATGTTCCTGACGAAACGAGCTGGGAGTCTTTAGCTTCTCTGTTGAAATCTTCACAACCCTTATTTGAAAACACCCTCTTTCTGCAAGGCTACGAATTCTCCTCCAACATTTTCCTGGTTAAGGGGGATTATCTCTCCATTATTGATCCCGGCAACGATTATACCGCCTTCATGGACCTCTTTGCCCTGGGATTCAAGCCCCCGGACGTTAAGAAGATAGTCGTTACCCACGGGCATCAGGACCATGCGGGGGGTGCCATTGAAATATTCCGAGCCTATCGGGGCCATAAAGATATCGACCTGGAAGTCATTTTGCATGAAGCGGGCCCCGAGCAATTAAAAGCAATGCTCCGGGAGCAGGGCTGCCGCCTCACCGAGGTCAAA
>VGSO01000400.1 GCA_016874945.1 Deltaproteobacteria bacterium | reverse complement strand
GACAGCCCGCCTGGGCCCAGCGGGCGCCGGTTCCCAAAGCCGCCAGCAGCTTGTCCCGGTCCTTGATATAATGGTCCGCCGGAAACACGGCCATAACCGCCTGGGGCCAGCGCTCCTGGAGCTGCACCGCGGCCAGCCCCACGGCCGCGGCGGTATTGCGGCCCACCGGCTCCAGCCAAACCGTCATATTTTCCCAGCCCGAATGGTAGAGCTCCAGCCGGATGACGTCCTCCTGGGCCGCACTGGTGACAATGGCCATCTGCTCCAAAGGTATGAGGGGCAGGAGCCGTTCGATGGTGGCCTGCAACAAGGACTCCGAACCCAACAGCCGCAGCACCTGTTTGGGATACTGGGCCCGGCTCAAAGGCCAGAACCGGGTGCCGGAACCGCCGGCCAGAATCACGGCAAAGAGCGGGATATCTCCCTGAGAAGCATTCATGACGCCACCCCCTGGGCGGCCAGCTCTTCCTGGAGCAGGCCCATTATCAGAGCTTGGATTTTTTCCAGTTCGGCCAGGGTGCCGGCCTCAAACCGCAGCACCAGGGCGGGTTGGGTATTGGAGGCCCGGATCAGGCCCCAGCCCTCCGGGAACCGCAGCCGCACCCCATCGATATCCAAGAGATCATATTTCCCCACAACGCGCTGTTTAATTCCCTCAATTACCTTAAATTTTAACTCATCCGGACAATCCCAGCGGATTTCGGGGGTAACCGCAGCCGGCGGCAGGTCGGCCAGGAGCTGGGTAATGCTCCGGTCCGTAGCCGCCAGTATTTCCAGGAGCCGGCCGGTGGCATAAATGGCATCATCGTAGCCGAAATAACGGTCGGCAAAAAACAGGTGGCCGCTCATCTCTCCGGCCAGCAGAGCGCCCTCCTCCACCATTTTCTGCTTGATCAGGGAATGCCCGGTTTTCCACATGAGGGGGCGGCCCCCGTGGCGGGCAATGTCATCATAGAGCCGTTGGGAACACTTCACCTCGCCCATGATGGTGGCGCCGGGGTGATGCCGGAGAATCTCCCGGGAAAACAGGACCATCAACTGGTCGCCCCAGATGATCTCACCCTGGGGCCCCACCACTCCCAGGCGGTCGCCGTCGCCGTCATAGGCCACTCCCAGGTCCAAGGAGTGTTTCATTACCAAAACTTGCAGATCCACCAGGTGCTCAGGAATGGTGGGGTCGGGAAGATGCACCGGGAAGCTGCCATCCATGTCGCAGTAGAGGGGGAAGACCTGACAGCCTAACCTGTGCAGCAGGCTCAATCCCACGGGACCGCCGGTGCCATGCCCCCCGTCCAGGCCGACCCGCAAAGGCCGCGCCAGCTGGAGATTCTGGCTGAGGGCGTCAAGGTAAGTTGTTGTAACTTCCTGGACTTCCAGGCTGCCGGGTCCAGTAATATTCTCCCCATCCTCGGACAGGACCCGCAGTTTCTGAATCTCGGCCCCAAAAATGGTGGAATATCCCAGGCAGATCTTAAAGCCGTTAAATTCCGGCGGGTTGTGGCTGGCGGTGACCATGACCCCGCCGTCGGCTTTGAGGTGGCGGATGGCGAAGTAGAGCACCGGGGTGGGACAGACGCCTATATCGATGATGTCACAGCCGCTGCCCACCAAGGCCCGCTGCAACACACCGGCCACCTCCGGAGAGCTGGCCCGGCAGTCCTGCCCCACGACGATGCGCCGGGCGCGGTGCTGGTGATAGTAGCAGCCCAGGGCCCGGCCCAGGCGGAACACCTGATCAGGAGCCAGATCCCGGTCCACCAGTCCGCGGATGTCATATTCTCTAAAAATGAGGGGGTTCATACTAGACGAGCTGCCCCGGATACGCGACCACTTCGGCAATCAACCCGGCTAAAGGGCCAGAACCGGGTACCGGAGCCTCCGGCCAGAAATACGGCGGCTATCGGGATATCTTGTTGATCTGAGTGCATAAGCAGGACAATCCCCTTTTATGTCGATTAGTTGCTTGCAGCCCAGTTACTCTCTAAAAACCAGGCATAGGTTTGGGCCAGACCTTCCCGGAGCGGGGTGCGAGGCCGCCAGCCCAGGCGCACGATACGGCTGACATCCAAGAGTTTTTGCGGGGTGCCGTCCGGATAGCTGGGGTCGAAGACGATCTTGCCCGGAAAGGCTACCACCTTGGTCATGAGCCCGGCCAAGTCCGCAATAGATATATCCTGGCCGGCGCCCACGTTGATAATCTCCCCCGAATCATAGTGCTCCATGAGGAAGAGGCAGGCGTCCGCCAGGTCGTCCACGAAGAGGAACTCCCGCCGGGGGGCGCCTGTGCCCCAGACCACCACACTGTCGGCGCCCGCCACCTTGGCTTCGTGCAAGCGCCGCATCAGGGCGGGGATGACATGGGAATCAGTGGGATGGAAATTATCCCCCGGTCCGTACAGATTGGTGGGCATCGCCGAAATGAACCGGGTGCCGTACTGCCGG
>VGSO01000399.1 GCA_016874945.1 Deltaproteobacteria bacterium | reverse complement strand
TGGACAGATTCTCTGTTGGGTTGCAACTTACCTGGCAAATACTGATTTGTCAAGGACAGATTAAGGCCCCTTCTTCCCTTCCAGGCCCTCCAGAAACTGGCGCACCTCCCGGAGGGTCTCCCGGGGTTTTTCCTCCATGGGGTTGTGGCCGCACTCCGGCAGGATGACCAGCCGGGAATTGGGCAAGGCCCGGGCCAGGCGCCGGCCGTGTTCCATTGGGAGGATTTCGTCCTGCTCCCCCCAGATGATCAGGGCGGGGACCGACAAGGACGGATACCGGGCGGTGATCTCCTCCAGATGGGCCGGCAGAATCTGCCTGGCCGTCTGCTGTAGAGCATACTTTCCCCCCGGCATGCCCAGGGGCGCGGCATAGGCCGCCACGTCCTCTTCGGTGATCTTGCCATCGTCGAAAAAGCACTGCTTTAAAATGCTCCGGACCTTCACCCGGTCCGGGGCCAGATACAGCACCAGGGAGCCGATAACCGGGGTGCGCAGGATTTGCACGAAACCGGGGAAGTTCTGGGGATAAGCGGCGCTGTCTATTAAAATCAGCCCGGCCAGCCGCCCCGGTTCCCGCTCCTGTAGCTTCAGGGCCAGCATCAGGGCCACGCCGCCCCCCATGGAGTGGCCCATGAGCACCACCCCCCGCAGGTCCTCAGCCACGATATACTGATAAATCAGGTCCGCCTGGGCCAACATGGAGTAGTCGTCATCGTATGGCTTGGGGGAGGCGCCGAAGCCCTTGAGGTCAAAGAGGATCAGCCGGCGGTCCCGGGCCAACGGTTCTTTGAGGTGGCGCCAGGTATAAAGGCTCCCTCCGAAGCCGTGCAGCGCGATTAAGGGGCGACCGGCCCCATGAACTTCAAAGTGAAGCGGGGTGGAGGAGCCCCGGCCCGTTACCGGCTCGGGCAAACCGGCGGGCATTTCTCTGGCCGGGGCGCAGGAGGCCGTCGCCAGAACCAGCGCCCCCAGGAGGAGTCTCATGGACTTGCGCATCGCGCTACCCCCGGCAGGCTCATGGAAATTATTTCCCGGCAGCCATGCATTTTCCACGGGATAAATGACAACTAGTTCAACATAACCGAGATTATGCCGCAGTCTTGGCCACGGCGGTCAAAAAATGGTTTTGGGGATCTATCCCCCGAGTTTAACCCCGACAAGTTTCCTCTATTGTAGCCCAATTGTCTCGCAGGGGACACGATAGCACTTTCCAAAAAGGTATTATTGGGCGTGATTTATCACGCCCGCCTCTACGGGCGCAATAAATTGCGCCCCTACGACAATAGCCTTTTGAATGCAACTTGGTATAATACCATTTTCTCTTTCAAGTGCAACAAACTTAATCTGTAACTTATTGATAATCCGTAATTATCTTTACCGAAAACCGAAAGCCGAAAACCGTATAAGGGTTAGAGGGATGGCTGACCGGCCCCTTCCGCCGGTTGGGAGGGTGGCTATGGGGGAGGGCAGGGACCTCAAGTTCCTGGCCCTCCCCCCAAGAAACCATTTTGCATAGCTCTCAATTTAAGTTTAAGATTGAAATAGATGAATAATGGCATTTGATCCGCAGTAAACCTGTAACAAGGGCGCTAGGAGGTTTACTTATGGGGGATTCATTTAATAGTCTGGCTCAATTTTTTTCTCAATTGCTATTTAGTTTTATTACCCCGCCTTTGCTGATGCCCAGGATAGCGAAATTATCCATTACCCGCCTTTTGGTTGCGTTTTGTTTTGGGAAAGCCTATGGTAATCGCTACCAAAAAATTATTGATTCTTTTCAAGGCAGGTACGGCCTGGCGATGGCTGAAGGTTTGGCAAAAGCCAAGGAGATGGCCAGGGATAAAATTTCAGTGGTGGCGGACTGCGGAACAGGAACCGGTTTTGTAACGAAACAGGCCGGCGAACAATTTCCTGATGCTACCTTCATCGCCTTTGATATTCTCCCCGGGATGCTTACGCAAGCGCGCCATAATTGTAAAGATATTGGGGCAGAAGTTTTTCATGTGCAGGCAGATACTTTTGCTCTTCCCCTGCCTGATCAATCGGTGGATTTAGTCCTGGCGCAAAATACCATCCCTTTTTTCCCAGAATTTGCCAGGGTTTGTCGGTTTGGAGGAATGATAATTTATGTGGACCGTGCAGCCGGATGGATCGCTATCCGGGCGAAAAGGTTGGTGGAGAAACACCGGTTGTTTGAAAGAGTAATGGGCCAACGGGTTGATTCAGGCTTTTATACCGTTTTCGGTTTTCGGTCTTCGGTTTTCGGTTAAAATAAATAAGATTTATCAATAAGTTACAGGTTGAGTTTGTTGCACCTGAAAGCGGACACGGTATTATATATTAGCGCAAAAAGCTGGCAATGAAGGGAATCGGCTAAGCTCTAAATGAAAAGATAAACCAGGAGGTCCACGAGGTCTTGCCTCCTCTCTTCTCCAGATTGCCATTCCCCGG
>VGSO01000398.1 GCA_016874945.1 Deltaproteobacteria bacterium | reverse complement strand
ACATGAAGTTATCCACGGTGGGTTCCTGGCTAACTATCTCGGCCAGGGCCTTTTGGTGGCGCACCATGGAATCGAAGGAAATCCCCTGGGCGGCCTCGGTGAAGATGAATATGGTCCCCGTATCTTCGTTGGGGAGAAAGCCCTTGGAGATATAACCGAAGAGGTACACCGCGGCCACCAGCAACAGCCCGGAAAACACCATGGTGGCCCGGCGGCGCCGGAGCACGTACTGGAGGCTCCGGTCATAGAGGCGGAGCGCGCCCCGGAAGACGCCCTCGGAAGTTTCATACAGCTTGCCGTGCTTCTCCGTTTGGGGCGGCCTCAGGAACCGGCTGCACAGCATGGGCGTAAGACTTAAAGAAACAAAGCCCGACACCAGGATGGCCGCGGCGATGGTCACCGCGAACTCGTGGAGCAGCCTTCCCAGAATCCCCCCCATGAACAACACCGGAATGAACACCGCCGCCAGCGACAGGGTCATGGACACGATGGTGAAGGCGATCTCTCGGGACCCGTTCAGGGCCGCGTCCCAGATTCCTTCTCCCATCTCCATGTGCCGGACAATGTTTTCCAGCACCACGATGGCGTCGTCCACCACGAAGCCCACGGACAGGGTCAGGGCCATGAGAGACAGGTTGTCTATGCTGTAACCAAAAAGGTACATCACCGAAAAGGTGCCCACGATGGACATGGGCAAAGCCAGGCTGGGAATGATGGTGGCGGATAGATTGCGCAGGAACAGAAAGATCACCAGCACCACCAGGCAGATGGTGAGCATCAGGGTGAACTGGACGTCGTGGACCGAATCCCGGATGGACACGGAGCGGTCGTAAAGGGTGAAAATCTCCACCGCCGCGGGAATCTGGTTCCGCAGGCTGGGCAGAAGCCTCTTGATGGAGTCCACCACTTCAATGGTGTTGGTCCCCGGCTGCCGCTGGATAGCCAAGACGATGCCCCGGTTTTGCTTATACCAGGAGGCGATCTTATCGTTTTCCACGCTGTCCATGACCTGGCCCAGGTCCTGGAGGCGCACCGGCTGGCCCCCCCGGTAGGCCACGATGAGGGGCCGGTAGGGAGCCGCAGTGGTGAGCTGGCCCGTGGCCTGCACCGTGAACGCCTGGTGCGCCCCGTACAGGGTGCCGGTGGGGAGATTCACGTTGGCTTTCTGGACCGCCTGGGCCACCTCGTCGATGCCGATGCCCCGGTAGGTCAGGGCCTTGGGGTCAAGCTGGATGCGCACCGCGAACTTCTGGGACCCGAAGACCTGCACCTGGGCCACGCCGCTCACCATGGAGATGCGCTGGGCCACGATGGTCTGGGCGTATTCGTCCACCTGGTACAGGGGCAGGGTAGGGGAGGTCAGGGCCAGGTACAGGACGGGCTGGTCCGCGGGGTTGACCTTCTGGTAGGAGGGCGGGCTGGGTAAATCCGGCGGCAGCTGGCGGGCCGCCTTGGCAATGGCCGACTGCACGTCCTGGGCCGCGGCGTCAATGTCCCGGTTCAAAGTGAACTGCAGGGTGATCTGGGTTATCCCCAGGGCGTTGACGGAGCTCATGTTGTCCAGCCCCGCGATGGTGGAAAACTCCTTCTCCAGGGGGGTGGCCACCGAAGAGGCCATGGTCTCCGGCGAGGCCCCAGGCAGACTGGCGGACACCAGGATGGTGGGGAAATCGACGTTGGGCAGATCGCTCACCGGCAAATGGCGGTAAGCCATGGCCCCGAAGAGCAGTATGCCCAGCATGACCAGGGTGGTCATCACCGGCCGGCGGATATGCAGTTCAGCGATGTTCACTGTTTAATTCCAGTTCTATATTTTCCTAAAACAAATAATCTTTGGGTTTACTAGTTTTAGACCAATAATGATTATTATTGTCATAAATCCATCCATACTCATTCAAAATATCATTTAAAACTTCTCGCTTCATTTTTAATTGTTTGATGACTCCATATTTCCATGCTTCAAGAACGAGTTGATTGAGTAAATATTCTCCGTAAATTATATTATCTTTATAGTTTTGTAATATCTTTCCTATAATCTCTTTAACATCCATTTTTCTATCTTCATTAACGCCTTTTATTCCATACTTTTTATAAAAAGTTAAAATAAATTCTCCAGCTAAAACAGACTCTTTACCTTTCTTTTTGTGCATTGACCAGATTGTATCGCCAATTTGTGAAACAGCCGATTTTAGTTCTGCATTCGATTCCTGTGCCGCAGTCAAGATTGCATCAAAGTATTCCACATTCCAATGTTGAAATACTATTGATAACCATCTGCCATTTTTTAGCATTTCAAAACATGATTTAATACTTTCTTTAAGCCTCTTAACAATACTAGGTTAAGTATATATTGACATTCGCCTTTTTTGAGCGCAAAATGCGCTCATGAAAGCACAACAACTCAAGGCATTGGATCGTCGGCTGAGCCTCTTCCTTCAAGACCTGTTGGAACCTATG
>VGSO01000397.1 GCA_016874945.1 Deltaproteobacteria bacterium | reverse complement strand
CTTCGGGGGATAGCGCCATCCGGGTCGGCGGGGCAGGGCGCAATCCGGCGCAACCGGCCAGCAAGAGCAATGCTAGAATCAGTGGCCAGTGATCAGTGATCAGTGGCCAGTAATTGGAATATGGTTTCCTTGCCTTTTTATGTTCCACTATCTATCAGGCTTCCGGTTTTAGTTGAAAATGTAGCCCCAGACCTCGGCCTAAGTGGTCGGCGCGAGGCGGTCCATGGCTCGAGTTTTGAATACGGTGACGCTCCGACATTCGACAGCTAACAGCTAACAACTAACAACTGATCACTGGTCACTGACCGCTGCTTACTGGCCAGCCGGCGCCCCGATGATGGTATCCAGGTTCTGGATTTTCTTGCGCAGTTCCTGGATGTTGGCGTTTTCCAGGCTCAGGGCCCGCTTGTAAATACGAAGCGCCTCCTGATAGCGCTTTTGCTGGTAATAAGCATCCCCCAGGTGTTCCGCCACGGCGCCGTCCTTGGGCATCAGGCGGGAGGCTTTTTCCAGTTCCGCCACGGCCTTGTCATATTGCCCCTTTTTGAAAAGAACCCATCCCAGGCTGTCAATAATGTGGCCGCTGTCCGGCCGGGCCCTCAAGGCATCCCGGATCAGATTCTCGGCTTCGTCCAGTTGGATGCCGGCCTCCGCGTAAGTGTATCCCAAAAAATTTTGGGCTTCGGGGTTGGCCGGTTCCATTTCCAGGACTTGCTTGATGTGGCGGATGCTTTCCTCGCGGTTCTTCTGCTTTTCATAGAGCACAGCCAGGCGGAAGTGAATTTCCAGGGGTTTTTGCACCTGGCCCAGTCCCTCCTTCAGGACCTCCACCGCCTTATCCCACTGGTTTTCTTCTTCATAAAAGTAGGAAAGGGTAAGGTAAATCTCTTCCCGGTCCGGAGCCAGGGGCCGGATTTCCTCCAGGATGCGGTGGGCCTGGGTGTTATCCTGCTGCTGGTAAAAGAGATAAGCCATGCGCAGCCGGGCTGGGATGAAATGCTCGCTGTTCCGGTCCACCAGTTGGTATTCCCGGGCTGCGGCCTTGAGGTCGCCCTTTTCTTCCAGGGCCAGGGCAATGTAATATCGGGCTTTTTCTTTCAGCTTGGGGTGCTCCAGCAGGGGCCGGAATTCCCGGATGGCGCTCTCGGGAAGTTTCTGCTCCAGGTAGATGAGCCCGATGTTTAAAAAAATCGCAGGATCGTTTTTTTCCAGGTCTTTCATTTTGCGGAAGGCCCGCTCAGCGTCATCGTAACGGTGCATGATGAGGAGGAGGCGTCCGATGTTGGCCCAGGCCCGGGAGTTGTTGGGTTGGGAGCGCAGAATACGGCGGTAAAGGTTTAAGGCCCGGTTATGCTGTTTCTCCCGCTCCATGACGGTCCCCAGGCCGAACAGGGCGGGAATGAATTTGGAGTCCATGCCCAGGACCCGTTGGAACTCCTTCTTGGCCTCGGGGGTCTGATTGTTCTCCAGGTAAAAACGGCCCAGGTAATAGTGCGCCACCAGCGACTTGGGTTCCTGGCGCATGAAATCCTGGATGGCGCGGATGGCTTTGGGGAACTGGCGCTGCTGGGCGTAAAGCGCCGCCAGGAAGAGGCGGGCTTCCCGGTTGTGCGGCTCCAACACTAAAATGCGCTCATACTCCTGGGTGGCTTCCGTTAGCTGATTCATTCCCACGTGCAGCCCGGCCAGCAGGAAGTAGATTTCGGGCTGCTTGGGGTCCAGTCTTAAAGCCTCTTGCGCATGTTCCAGGGCTTCTTTCACTTCCCCCCGGCGCTGGTACAGCAAAGCCAGCTCCATTTGCAGCCGGGCCGAAGTCTGGTCCTGCTGCGCCGCGGACTCATACTCCTTGATGGCTCCGGGCGCATCTTCGGCCAAGAGATGGCGCTGGGCCTTCAAGTAATGATAGTAGGCCAGACCTCGAGGGGTTTCTCCCGCTTCCGGCCGGCCTTCTTCGCCCCGTCTCAGCTGCGCCAGGGAGGCGCAGCCGGCTAACATTAGAATCAATACCAGGGCCAGACTCCCCTGGACAAGAGCTACCATAAAGATAAAAGCTTGGCGTTTATTACTCATGAATTTGATAATTTCTATTTTTTTAATAATAGCGACCAGTTGCTCATGAGCCGTTGGCTCACCCGTAAATTATGAAAAGTATTTGGTCGCACAGGCTTTCTAGTCTGTGCCGCCTATAACTTTTCATAACAGCTCCTCATGGTCCTGCGGCCCACCCGCAAACCATGAAAAGTTTTGTAGCCGCAGGCTTCAGCCTGCGCCGCCACAGGCTGGAAAGCCTGTGCCACCCAATTTACGGAACTTTTCATAACAGAAAACAGAAAACCTAAAGCCGTTTTTAATCCCCCAGGGGCGCCTGGTATTCCGCCCAATCAGGAATCCCTGCTTTAAGGAAATGGCGCAGTCTTTTGATCAAGCGGTCTTCAATCTGGCGCACCCGCTCCCGGGAGATATGGTGGCGGGCGC
>VGSO01000396.1 GCA_016874945.1 Deltaproteobacteria bacterium | reverse complement strand
GACTCCTGGAACTCACTCGCCTGGCCCAAATCATGCTCATGGAGCGCTGTGACCTCTGGGCGATGCTTTGCCCCCGGCCACCTGATAACCGACAACCTTTGCTATTCAATTAGCGTGCCGGACAGCAGTGAACCGAAATGACTTTTAATAATGGCCGAAAGCTGACGGCTGACGGCTGGAAGCTAAAAAATGAGGCCGAGCATCCTGGTCATCGATGACGACCCCTTTACCCGGGAAGCCCTGGCGGCCATCCTGATGCGGGCCGGCTACCGGGTGACTTCCCTGTCCGGCGCCGGTTTGAACGGGGAAACCGACCCTTGCGCCCACCCTTACCAGGTGGCGGTGGTGGACTTTCACCTCCCGGCGGTCAATGGCCTGGAACTGGCCCGGCGTCTCAAGGCCTCCCGGCCGGAAAGCCGCATCATTATGATTTCCTCGGAACTTCCCCCTTTGGAGGACAACGCCGGCCTATCCGTGGTGGACCACTTCCTGGCCAAGCCTTTCTCCAAAGAAGTCATCCTGGAGGCGGTAGCCCGATTTTGCCCTCCCCAGGCGCCCTGATTCAACCCCTACTGGACCCGGTTTCGGCCCCCCATCTGCCATCCTGGGTCCTGGACTATGCCCGCCGGGAAGAGATGTTCGCCCCCGGGGACCGGGTCTTGACTGCGGTGTCCGGCGGACCCGACTCGGTGGTCCTTATCCATCTCCTTTACCGTCTCCGGTCCGAGCTTAAAATTGACCTGGCAGTGGGGCACTTCGACCACGGCCTCCGGGGGGAAGAATCCCGGGAGGACGCCCGGTTTGCGGCCTCTCTGGCCCAGAGCCTGGACCTGCCTTTTTTCCTGGGGCAGGGGCAGGTCCGGGAACTTTCCCGGAAGGAAAAAATCTCCCTCCAGATGGCGGCCCGGCGGCTGCGCCTGGATTTTCTTAAGCAAACCTGCCGGGGGGAAGGGTTTAGCCGGCTGGCCCTGGGCCACACCGCCGACGACCAGGTAGAGCTCTTTTTTATCCGCTTGCTCCGCGGTGCGGGACCGGAAGGCCTTAAAGGCATGTGGCCCGCCGCCCCCCAGGGCCTGGTGCGGCCCCTGCTGGCCGTGGGCAAAGCGGTGCTGCGGGCCTGGCTGGAAGGCGAGGGCCTCCCGTACCGCCAGGACCCCGGCAACTTGAACCGGCGGTTTCTGCGCAGCCGGGTGCGCCTGGACCTGCTGCCGGAATTGGAGGAGTCCTTCAATCCCCGCCTCAAAGCCGCGGTGTGGCGCGCCCAGGCCCTCCTGCAGGAAGAAGAGCGGTTTATGACCCAGGAAACCGCCCGGCTCTGGAAAGAGGCGGGCCGGGAGAGGGGACTGGATTTTTATTCCCTCAACTTGCCCAAGCTGGCAGAACTGGACGAAATCTTTCAAAAAAGGCTGCTCCGGGAGGCGGTGGGGAAAATCCTGGGGGAGCGGGCCTTGACCGCGGCCCAGGTGGAGAGCTTGCTTGAGCTGGCCCGGGGGGAAAAGAGCGGCGGGGTCATCTCCCTGGGCGATTGCCGGGTGGCCCGGGCAGGGGGCCAACTCCATGTCTTCCGCCGCCTGCCGCCTCCCTCCCCGGCAATTACGACATTGCCCCCCTCGGGAGTGGTGGACGCGGCCGACGGCTGGCGCTGGGAAATCCGGGAAATTCATGGCCAACCGGAGGCCGCCCAATCTCTTGCCCCTCACCTGGCCTGGGTTGATGGAGATAGGCTGGCTTTGCCCCTTACAGCCAGATTTTTTCGCCCCGGGGACCGGTTCTGGCCCTCAGGCGCCCCCGGCGCGAAAAAGCTTCAGGATTTCCTGGTGGACGCCAAAATCCCCCGTTGGCTGCGGCCCTTTATCCCCCTGGTGGCCGACGCCCGCCAGATCGTCTGGGTGGCGGGCCTGCGAACCGCGGCACCGGTAAAACCCACCCCGGCCAGCCGCCGCGTCCTCCAAATCCAGCTCTCTCCTCTTACTCCCGACACCCGGCGTATCTGGGAAATGCTGCTGGCTTGCCGGTGAGGAGTATTGAGGGGAGGGCCGGGGGACAATTTTTCGTGAGGGTCCCCCGCCTTCCCCTCAAGCTCCCCTCCCCACCCCCTATAATACCGTTTTCGGTTTTCGGTTTTCGGTTAGGATAACCTATAGCGATTGCCAAAAGTTTTTTCCGATTGTTGTTTGACGTAGGGGCACAGCGTGCTGTGCCCCTGTATCTTGGGCACGGCTCGCCGTGCCCCTACGGGGAAATTACTTTGGGCAACCCCTATAAAATACCAATAAGTTACAAATTGTAGTTGTTGCATTTGAAAGGGAATCAAGTATAAGGGGACTGGTGAAGGCGGGCCGTTCGGCCGCCTTCACCAGCTAGTGTCACGTCGCTCAATTAATATGGTATAATGTCATCCCAGGAGGTGGCTTATGGCCAGAGGGATGACGATAAACATCACATTGACGTCTGAAGAAGAGCAGACCTTGACCATG
>VGSO01000395.1 GCA_016874945.1 Deltaproteobacteria bacterium | reverse complement strand
GTAATCAAGTAATTATACCGTGTCCGCTTTCAGGTGCAACAAACTCAACCTGTAACTTATTGATAAATCTTATTTATTTTAACCGAAAACCGAAGACCGAAAACCGAAAACGGTATTATTGGCCAGTACCCGGCGGTTAGCGGTTAGCAAAAATATTTTCGATTATTGCCTTTGCTCCGAAAAAGCTCAAGGCTTAGATTTTTCGGCGCTCAGAGGTGACCAAACCGGGTATGACTTCAGGGCGGCTGCCGTTGCACCATCTGGGCGAACAGGTCTTCCAAACCCGGCTCCGCGGGGGCCACGCTCACCCGGCTCAGCCCGGCCCCTTCCAGGGCCTCCTGCATGGGCCATCGGGCCTGGACCTGGCTGTCCACCGTGACCATGAGCCGGTCTCCCATGGCCAGGAGATAGCGGGCCAGGGGAAAATCGGCCAGAAGCTTTTTGGCGGCGTGCAGGTCGTCGGCCCGGACTTCCAGCAGTTCACCCTGGTATCGGGCCTTGAGATTGGGCAAATGGTCCGCCACCAGCAGCCGTCCCCGGTGCATCAGCCCCACCCGGTGGGCCCGTTCCGCCTCGTCCAGGTAGGCCGTGGTCAGGAAAATGGTCATTCCCCCACCCAGGAGTCGGTAAAGAATCTGCCAGAATTCCCGGCGGGATATGGGGTCCACCCCGAAGGTGGGCTCATCCAGAAACAGGACTTGGGGCGTATGGATGAGGGCGCAGGCCAGGCCTAACTTCTGGCGCATGCCCCCGGAAAGGTTCCCCGCCAGGCGGTCCTGGAAGAGGGTAAGGTTGGAGAAGCCCAGCAGCTCCGGGAGCCGGCCCTCCCGGGCGGCCTGGGGCACCCCGTAGATGTCGCCATAAAAAATCAGGTTTTCCAGAACGGTGAGGTCGTCGTACAGCCCGAAGCGCTGGGGCATGTAACCGATCTGCTCTTTGAGGCGCTCCGAGTCCTTCACGGTGTCGAAGCCCAGCACTTCCGCCCGGCCGCCGTCGGGGTCCATGATGCCCACCAGCATCCGCATGGCGGTGGTCTTGCCGGCCCCGTCCGGCCCCACCAGAGCGAAGGCCTCGCCCGGGGCCACCTCCAAACTGAAGCCGTCCACCGCCACCAGTGACCCGAAACGCTTGGTCAGGCCCTGGGCCCGGATGGCCGGTTCACTGCTGGGGCGGCTGGCTGTCAAGGAAGACCACCGCCTCCGCCGGCATCCCCGGCTTGAGCTCGTGGTTGGGGTTGGCGCACCGGATCTTGGTGCGGTAAACCAGGGTCACCCGTTCCTTGAAGGTCTCCACTGACTTGGGGGTGAATTCCGCCTTGGAGGAAATGAAAGAGACCCAGGCGGGATATTTCTTGCCGGGATAGCTGTCCGTGGCGACTTCCGCCTTCATGCCGTAGCGCACCCTGGCCAGGTCCGTTTCCGGGATGTATCCTTCGAACCAGATGTCGTCCAGGAGGCCCAGGGTCAGGACCGTGGAGCCGATGGCCGCCACTTCCCCCACCTCCGCGGGTTTCACCAGGACTGCGCCGTCCCCCGGCGCGGTGATGGCGGCATAGCCCAGGCGGGTTTGAGCCAGTCCCAGGGTGGCCCTGGCCTGTTCAAGCTCGGCCTTGGCCGCTTCAATGTCTTCCGGGCGGAAGCCCTCTTTCCGAAGATCGTATTGCTCCCGGGCGCTCTTCAGATTGGCCCGGGCCATGAGCCAGTCGGCCTCCATCTGGTCCCGGGTCTGTTTGGACACGGTTTTGCGCTCGTAAAGATGCTGATAGCGGGAAAACATTATCTGTTTGTTATCCAGGTCCGCCTTGGCCTTGGCCACTGCGGCTTTGGCCTCTTCGATCTCCTGCACCCGGTAACCCGCCCGATACTTGGTGAGGTTGGCCTGGGCCGCGGCCATGCTGGCCTGGGCCCGGGCTACTTCGTCTCTCAGGTCCTGGGCTTCCAACTCCGCCACCACCTGGCCGGCCTTGACCCAATCGCCCTCGTCGAAGTAAATTTTGAGGATCTTCCCGGAGACCTTGAAGGCCAGGTCCGTTTCCGTGGCTTCCATGTGGCCGGAAAGTCTCAGCCGGTCTTTGTCCTTGTGAATCCGGTCCTGGGTGTAAAGCCAGTAACCCAGGCTGCCCAGGCCGGCCAGCAGCACCAGGGCCAGGAGTAGGATGCGTTTGCCTTTCATTTTGGCATGATCCTGATTATGCGATGGTTATTGATGCGCGCCTGAAACCATTTTACCGGCAACCCCGAACCTTTGCAAACCAAGGAAGCCACCTTTGACCTGGTGCTGATTCCGGCCAAATAAGTCTCGGTAATCTTTAGATTAATACCGTTTTCGGTTTTCGGTTAGGAAAACCTGGAATATCAATAAGTTACAAATTGTATTTGTTGCATTTGGAAGAGAATCAAGTATGAAACCCTACCTCCCGTAGTACCCGGTAATACTGGCCTGGGCCAGGACCTTCTCTTCGAGGGCCTTCTGGAAGGCGGTGAGGC
>VGSO01000394.1 GCA_016874945.1 Deltaproteobacteria bacterium | reverse complement strand
ACGCCCTCATGGGCAGCATCGAAGCCCAGGGGGGCCTGTTCTTCAAGAAAGGCGCGGCGGCTGTGGGCCGGGGGGACATCGGCAAGTACGTCAGCCAGGAGTTTCCCAAGATCACCGCGCCCCGGTTTGACGGTTCCGGCGCGGAGGCTTTCCCCATCGCGGATTCCTCCCACGGCAATCCCCAAATGCTGGCCCACGCCATCATGAATGAGGACCCGTACCCCATCAAGGCCCTCATCGCCAACCGGTTCGAGCCGCTCCAGTCCATTCCCGACAGCGCCGCGGTGCGCCGAGCTCTGGACAAGCTGGACCTCATTGTGGCCATCGATGTGAACTACAGTGAAATTGCCTGGTATGCCGATGTGATCCTGCCGGAGTCAATTTATCTTGAGCGGGCCGATTCCATCCAAATGGTCTCAGGATTGCGGCCCTCGCTGCGCATCCGCCAACAGGCGGTCTCCCCCCGGTACGACACCAAACCCGCATGGCTCATCCTCAAGGAAATCGCCCAGCGCCTGGACCTGGGCCAATACTTCCCCTATGAAACCATCGAAGACATCTGGAACTTCCAGCTAAAGGACATGGGGGTGAAAATCGAGGACTTTGACGCCAAGGGGTTCGTATCCCTGACGGATAAGGCGATATTGTGGGACCGGCAAGACGGGATCAAGTTCAAGACCCCTTCGGGGAAAATCGAGCTGGTGAGCTCCCTCATGGAAAACGCCGGCTTCCCGTCCTTCCCCGAGTATAAGCCGGTGGCCCTCCCGCCTGAGGGCCAGTTCCGCATGATGGTGGGCCGCTGCGCCGCCCATACCCACGTGTCCACCCAGAACAACGTCCTCTTGAGCGAGCTGGTGCCGGAAAACGAACTGTGGATTAACCCCGGCCCCGCGGGCATACTGGGCGTTAAAGACGGGGCTTACGTGGAGTTGGCCTCGCCCCTGGGGACCAACGGGCGCATTAAGGCCAAGGTGACGGAGTTCATTCACCCCGAGGCGGTGTTCATGCTCCATGGATTCGGCAAGACGGTGCCGGTCCAGACCCGCTGCTACCAGAAAGGAGCCAGCGACGCCCTGCTGCAAGAAAACGTTTCCGATAAAGTGGGCGGCAGCCCTGCCCTGGACGAAACCCTGGTGCAGATCCGCCCGGTGAAGTGAGGCTAACTCATGAGCAAATACTATCTCCTGCAAGACCAGAAAAAATGCATCGGATGTTTGAGCTGCGAGGTGCACTGCAAGAGCAACAAGGGCCTGCCCTTTGGGCCCCGGCTGGGCCAGATCATCTCCGTGGGTCCGAAGATGGTGGCCAATGTGCCGCGCCTGGCCTTTGTCTTCATGCCGTGCTTCCACTGCGAGGACCCCTGGTGCGCACCGGTGTGCCCCACCGGCGCCATGCGCCGGCGCCCGGAGGACGGCATCGTTTACGTGGAGCAGGTCCTGTGCGTGGGATGCAAAAGCTGCATCACCGCCTGCCCCTGGGGCGCGCCCCAATGGCACCCGGAAACCGGCAAGGTGGTGAAGTGCGACTATTGCATGGACCGGGTGGACCAGGGCCTGGCCCCGGCCTGTGTGGCCAAGTGCGTCACCCACTGTCTCAAATTCGGCCAGGCGGACCAGCTGGACCTGACCCGCCGGGAGCGTTTCGCCAAAACCGTGGCTTTTGAACTGGAGACCATTGTCAGCGCGAGATAGCGGTTCAGCGGTTCAGCGGGTTAGTGGATTAGCGGATTAGGTTGTCTCATCAACTGGTCCCAAAGCTGAGCTTGGGAACCCACTAGGGTGCAAAGCTTTGTTTTGCATTCCGCCGCTGATTCCCCCAGTTAAAGCTTGGGATACAACGGCTTGCCAAGTCCAATTTGGGAACAAAAAAGGCCAAACCGCCAGACCGCCGAACCGCCGAACCGCCGGTAACATGGAGATTCCCCACCATGGCTAATCATAACGGCAATCCCTTACTCCGCATTAATATATCCACTTTCCCTCGGAGAAGTCTTAAAGCCGCGAACGCGGTGGCTGACGCGTTCATCGCCGAGCTAAAAGAGCGTTCCCTGGATGACCTTGGCCCTTTGGACGTCCATCTGGTGGGCTGGCGCGGCATTGAAGGCAAGGACGTGGTGGTGGAAGTGCGGGATCAGAAGGACGCGCACCTCTATGAGTTGATCACCCCTGATATGGCGTCGCGCATTATTCAGAATCATATCGACGAAGGGCGGCCGGTGCAGCGGTGGCTCATGGGCAAAGATTACCGGGACTTCACCGAACACCAGAAGATGTTTGTCTCGGAGCTGGTGGGGAAGATCATTCCCACCTCCTGGGAAGAGTACCAGGATTACGACGGCTACAAGGGCTTGCAAACCTTTTTCAGCCAGGGTTTTGACTCCTTTTTGCAAAAGGTGGTGGCCGCGGGTTTTTGCGAATTCGCCCGCATCACCACCTCTCCCGTGGGCCCCAAGTGGTGCGAACTGCGGGTGGAAAAAGAGCAGCCCATCCTGTTGG
>VGSO01000393.1 GCA_016874945.1 Deltaproteobacteria bacterium | reverse complement strand
GGGCGGAGCCGTCCACGAACTCAATGCCCCGCTTCCGGAAGACGGTGTCTTCCGCGGCGCCCAGCCAGATCTTGGTGTCGCCCTTGCTGAAAACCTCTTCCCCCCCTACGTAGAAGTCGGGGTCGGTAAGGTAGCGCACGGCCTCGAAGACTTCCTCAGCCATGAGGGTGGCCAGACCGGCGTCCAGGCCGGGCCCCAGGTAGGGCAGGTGGAGCTTCTCCGCCGGAACCGGCGGCAGCAGCTGCTTGCACCGCTCCATCACCGGCACCGCGTCTTTGATTTTCTCGATCTTGACGCCCATCAGGGAGTAGATAATGGGCAGGTAGTAGGCGGTGTTGGGGAACCCGATCTCCTGATTTTCCCCGTATTTTTCCCGGGCCGCGTACAACGCCTCGGCGCATTTATTGACGATCTTGTGAGCCCCGCGAATGGCAGCGGAAATAATGATTTTCGACACTGTCGAGTCCTCCTTCCTTTTTCATAAAGGAATTTATCAATAAGAGGCCGCGGCTCGGCGCGGCCTCCTGGATTGCTTACGCCTCTTCGGCCGCGGCTTCCAGTTTACGGCGCATGTCCATATCCATGAGCACCCGTTCCCGGGCCTTGTCGATGCCCAGGGCTTTGCGCTTGGAATCGATATGGGCGATCATCTTCCGGGCCATCTCCTCCGGATCGGCGATAAAGTCCCACTTGCCGCCGTATTCTTCCTCGATGCCCTTGAACAGGTAGTCGGTGAAGATTTCCGAGCCGGTGGATGGGAAGGTTACACCGAAGCAGGTGTAAACACCGGAGGCCACGAAGTACTGGCCGATGGCGATGGCCTTCTCCGACATCCATTCCGGCGCCGCGCCCGCGGCGGGGAGATCGCTGATATCGGTGCCCAGGCCCCCGGCCTTGACGCAGGCGGTGGCCGCCATGAGGATGCGGGAGTTGTCCACGCAGGCCCCCATGTGCAACACCGGCGGGATGCCCACGGTCTCACAGATTTCCGCCAGACCTGGACCACAGTACTGGGACGCGGCTTCCGGAGTCAAGAGGCCGTATTTCCCTGCGGCCATGGCGGCGCAGCCGGTGGACAGGACAATGACGTCGTTCTTCAGCAGCTCTTTAATCAGGGTCATGTGGGATGAGTCCTGGGTGGTGCGGCAGTTGTTGCAGCCCACCACGCCGGCCACACCCCGGATCCGGCCGCCGATGACGTTGTCGTTCAGGGTGTAGTACGTGCCCCGGATGGAACCCCCCAGGAGGTACTGAATGGTCTCGTAGCTGAAGCCCACCACGATGGGATGACTAACTGCGGGGATCATCACCGGGGCCCGGCGGTTGGGGAAGTTGTCGATGGCTTCCCGGACCACCTTCCGGGCCACGTCCAGGGCGTGATGCTCGTCATACTCGATGTGCAGCGCACCCGCTTCCATCTTGGCCCGGGGGTCGGTGGTGATGAGCTTGGTGTGGTAACACTGGGCCACGTTGGCCAGGGACTGGAAGATGCACTGCACGTCCACCACCATGGCGTCCAGGGCGCCGGTGATGATGGCCAGCTCCTGATGCAGGTAGTTGCCCGCCACCGGGATGCCGTGGCGCATGAGGATTTCGTTGGCGGAGCAGCACATGCCGGCCAGCTGGATGCCCTTGGCGCCTTTGCTCTTGGCATACTCGAGCATCTCCGGCTCCTGCACCGCCATCGCGATCATCTCCGGCAGCAGGGGCTCATGGCCGTGGATGATGATGTTGACGTGGTCTTCCTTGAGGACCCCTAAATTGATTTCGCTGGCCACCGGCACCGGGCAGCCGAACATGATGTCCTGAAGGTCCGTGGAGATCATGGAGCCGCCCCAGCCGTCGGACAGGGCGCAGCGGGTGGCCTGCTTCATGATATTGCGGTAGTCCTGGTCCACGCCCATGTGGGTGCGGTGCATCAGCTCCACCACCTCGATGTCGCAGCCCCGGGGCGCCACCCCGTATTTGCGCCAGATTTCCTGGCGCTTCTTGGGGGCCCGGGCCACGTACTGGAGTTCGCCGGACTGCTGTCCGAAGGCCATGAGGACCTTGTCGGCCAGTTCCTGGGCGATCTCGGCTTTGGGCCGGGGTTTGGCGTCCTCGCCTTCCCCCACGGTGATGGCCACGCCCCATTCCCGGGCTACCCGGCGCAGCTTGGTCACGTCCTTGATTTCGTAACCCTGAGTCCGGCCATGGGCCACTTCTTTGAAAAGCAGGGCCACGCCCCGGGAGTGGTCGTTGTGGGCGGAAGTGCCGCAGGCCACCATGCGGGCGAAGTTCCGGGCCACGATGGTCTCCGCGGTGGCGCCGCACAGGCCCATGCGCTGCTTCTTCTCTTCGCCGGTTTCTTCCCCGGCCTTCTTCTTGGGCTTGGGCACCCGGCAGGGACCCTGGGCGCAGATGCGGCAGCAGGCCCCCTCTTCCCCGATGGGGCAGGGCTTCATGGTCTTGGCCCGGTCGAAAATGGTTTCAATACCCTCGGCCTGGGCCTTTTTGATCAATTCCTGCGCCGCCACATCCATGGACAATTTT
>VGSO01000392.1 GCA_016874945.1 Deltaproteobacteria bacterium | reverse complement strand
GCCGCAACCAAATGATATTATTTCTCGCCAAGGCGCAAAGGGCGCAAAGGAAAAATGCAGGGTGGGCACTGCCCACCATTTCCTTTCCTAAATCAGTAGGTTAACAACGAATTCTTGTTGAAAAAACCAGAAACTCAGATTCAGTAGCACAGGCTTTCCAGCCTGTGCTTCTGGTCACTCTTTCTTTGAACTCGGATAATGGGGCAAGGAACGGGTTGGCTTTGAAAAACCTATTTGCAGACATTCCCCAGAATTTTCCCGAGGAAATCATAGAAATCCTTTGGGAAACGCCTTATTTTCGGCTAGTAAGAATTTTATCGGCGGGGCAGGCCTCTCCTCCCGGGGACTGGTATGATCAGGACACCCATGAATGGGTGGCGCTGTTGTCGGGGGGCGCCAGGTTGGTATTGGAAGGAGACCCGGAGCCGGTGGCCCTGAAACCCGGGGACCATCTGCTCATCCCGGCCCGCCGCCGCCACCGGGTGGAATGGACCGACCCGAATGAGAAGACCGTGTGGTTGGGGCTGCATTTTAAGGAGTGAAATCAAAGGGACAGCAAAATAAGAACATTTTATTCGGCAGTTATAAACAAATATAGCAGACGGTTCACGTTGTTCCTTGTCGGCAAGATATTTCAACTGAAATTGGATTAGCTGCGGGCAACACAAAAGGGTATGATGACTCAAGAGCAAAAAAAAAAGTGGAACAGCCGCCCCGGGCTGTTCAAAATTTAAATGACTTGCCCAGGCTAGCTAAACCCGCTAAAACTGAATATCGGCGCACCCCCCCATATTCAATTGGTGGTGATGCCGGATCATGTTCATATGATTTTTACCCCGTTAAGCGATATTGAAGGAAGACCCTATGGTTTGGCCGAGATTATGAGTGGTATTAAAGGGGCTTCCGCCCACGCGATTAATAAGACCCTTAATCGGAAAGGCCGGGTCTGGCAGCCTGAATCTTTTGACCATATTTTAAGGTCTGATGAAAAGGCATTCGATAAATCTCAATGTATCTGTGAGAATCCAGCACGCAAGGGCCTTGTAAAGAAGATGGACGATTATCCCTGGATTTGGCGGGAATGGGTTGAGGGTTTGAAGGCATAGATTGAACAGCCGGGGGCGGCTGTTCTACATTTTCTCCTTTAGGAAAACAAAGCCCTTGGGCGGGCCTCCGTGCCCGCCCCACCTATAAAAAATTAAAAAATTAAGATAAGCCCCTCTTAACAATTTTAATTTAGATTATATTAATATATATTAATTAAAATCTAAAGGAGTCCGGCCCATGTGGGAATATACCGACAAAGTCATGGAGCATTTTCTTCACCCCAAGAACGTCGGCGTGGTGGAAAACCCCGACGGCGAGGCCATAGTGGGGTCCCTGGCCTGCGGCGACGCTCTCCGGCTCACCTTCAAGGTGGACGACCAGGGGCGCATCGTGGACGCCCGGTTCAAGACCTTCGGCTGCGCCAGCGCCATCGCCGCGGCCTCGGCCCTCACCGAGATGATCAAGGGCATGACCGTGGATGAAGCCGCCAAGCTCACTAACCAGGACATTGCCGACTTCCTGGGCGGCCTCCCCAAGGAAAAGATCCACTGCTCGGTGATGGGCCGGGAGGCCCTGGAAAAGGCCATCGCCCATTACAAGGGCATCCCCACCTCCGGGGTGGAGGAAAAAATCATCTGCGAATGCTTTGGCGTCACCGAAGACGAAATTGCCCGGGTGGTGCGGGAAAACGACCTCAAGACGGTGGAGGAGGTCACCAATTACACCAAGGCCGGGGGCGGCTGCGGCGGCTGCCACGAGGCCATCGAGGAGATCATCGCCCGGGTGCGGGCCGAGGCCCGGCCGGAGATGGCCGTACCCAAGCTCACCAATCTGCAGAAGATCCGGAAGATCGAAGAGACCATCGAGCGGGAAATCCGGCCCCAGTTGCAGCAGGACGGCGGCGACCTGGAACTCATCGACGTGGTGGGCAACAGGGTCCTGGTGGCCACCCGGGGGGCCTGCGCGGTGTGCCAGATGGCCCATTTGACGCTGAAAGACTTTGTCCAGGCCAAGCTTCGGGAACTGGTGTGGCCTGAGCTGGAAGTGGAGGAGGTGTCCAAGTGAATCCCGTTTATCTGGACAACAACGCCACCACCCAAACGGCCCCGGAAGTCCTGGAGGCCATGCTGCCTTACTTTCATGAACTCTACGGCAACCCTTCCAGCATGCACTTTTTCGGAGGCCAGGTGGGCCGCAAGATCCGGAAGGCCCGGGAGCAGGTGGCGGCCCTCATCAATGCCGAGCCGGATGAAATCATCTTCACCTCCTGCGGCACGGAAAGCGACAACACCGCCATCCGCTCGGCCCTGGCCACCAACCCCGGCAAACGCCACATCGTCACCTCCCGGGTGGAGCACCCGGCCATTCACGCCTTGGGGGCGCACCTGGAAAAGGAGGGATACCGGGTGACGGAACTGCCGGTGGACGGCGAAGGAAGAATCAACCTGGACCAGTTCGCCCGCTGCCTTACCCACGAAACAGCCATCGCCAGCCTCATGTGGGCC
>VGSO01000391.1 GCA_016874945.1 Deltaproteobacteria bacterium | reverse complement strand
AATCTTCGCGAAAAAACCAGAAACTCGGATTCAGTAGCACAGGCTTTCCAGCCTGTGCCGGCGCAGGCTGAAGCCTGCGGCTACATAATTTTGCAAGAGGCTCTGTTTTTATTAATATCCATATGCAAACTCGAACCTGGGTGCAAGGGGGTTTGCCGGTAGGGCCATTACGCCTGCCGGGGGCCAATCTCCTGACACTTCATCTTGCGTTCCGTTAAATGTACTACCCTAATATCTTGACAATTTCTTTCCTTTCCTTTCCTTGCCTTTCCTGGTAGATGAACCTTGCTTCTAGTGGTATAATTGGTCTCCGATGGGGGAATGGGAATGTTGCGGGTCTTTGGGGTCTGGCTCGGCTTGATGCTGCTCCTGGCTTCCAGCGCGATGGCCAAGGGGCCTATAGAGGTGGAGCTATTCAAGCCGGAACGTTTTCAAGAAGGCCCTTGGCGCCTCAAGGCGGATCGCTTAACTTATGACGCCGCCACCCACACCTATGAAGCCCAGGGACGGGTGGAAATCCGCCAGGGGGACCGGGTTCTGCGGGCCAACCTGGCGCGGGTCAATGAGACCACCAAGATTGCCTGGGTCCAGGGCAACGTGGTAATGGTCCAGGGGGAAGACATTTTCACCGGCAAGGAGGGCCAGTTCAACCTGGTCACTCGCTGCGGGGAAGTGACCGAAGCCCGCCTCTTCATCAAGCGCAATCACTTTCACGTGGAAAGCCCCCTGATGCGCAAAACCGGGGAAAACACCTATTATGCCGAGGGGTCCACGGTCACCACCTGCGACGCGGACCGCCCCGTCTGGAGCTTCTATGCCCGGACGCTGTCTGTGACCCTGGAAGGTTACGCCACGATCCGGGGAAACCAATTTCGCCTGGCAGGCATCCCGGTCATGTACCTCCCCTATTCAGTGGTGCCGATAAAGGCCGCCCGACAGACGGGTTTCCTGCTTCCCTCTTTCGGACAGCAAAAACTCGGGGGCACCGCCCTGGAATTGCCCTTTTACTGGGCCATCAGCGACCACGCCGACGGCACCTTGTTCCAGACTTACATATCCAAGCGGGGCTATATGCAAGGGGCAGAGGCGAGATTCCGGGGCCATCAGGAGGCGGCGGGGAATTTTCGGGTTTTTTACACGAGCGATGAATCCTTCCCGCTCAACCACTCCAACCGCTATTGGGTGGCGGGGATGATGAACCAGCCCCTGGGAGACTGGCAAATGCGCCTCACGGTGGACCGGGTCAGCGACGCCAACTACTTGAAAGACTTCAATTTCGGCTACATGGGGCTGAACCGTTATTCCAGGACTTTGCTCATGGAAATGGGCCGGGACCTGGAGCAGGAGGACGTCAATAACCGGGTCTCCACCGTGTTGCTGAGCCGCAACTTTCCATGGGCCAACTTCACGACCTATAGCCGCCTTTATGATAAATTACGGCCGGAGGACCCCACCCCCTTTCAACGGACCCCGGGGCTGGTCCTCACCACCCTGCCCGTGCCCTTGGGGGATTGGCCTTTGTGGGTCGGCCTTAATTCCTCCTATCATTATTTTGCTCAGGACCATGGCATGGTGGGAGACCGGCTGGAGGTGCACCCCCAGATGTATCTCCAGGGCCAAGTCTTCCCGGGGATCTACTTCAGTTCCCGGGTGGGCTTCCGGGAGACCTTGTTTCGAGTCGATCACACCGCCCCGGTCAGTGTAGATGTCGGCACCCCGGTGATTGAACCGCCGGAGCGGTATATTTCCCGGGCGCTTTACGACAGCAAGGTGTCCCTGGGAGGCGCCTGGTCCCGGGATTACGGCCGGGACGGTGACGCCACCCGGTTTTACCGCCATATCCTGCGGCCCGAGATCACCTACTGGAATATCCCCCGGTACACTGCCACCCGCTATCCGCCTTTCGACCCTTTCGACTTGGGATGGGTGGTCCAGGCCAACCGCAACCTCCCGGTAAGAGACGGCGATGATCCCATCGGCGGAGTAAATGCTTTGACCCTGAGCCTCACCAACAACTTTTTGTGGCGGGACACCAATCCCCAAGGTCAGGCTACCGTGCGGGATGTGCTATGGCTGCGGCTGAGCCACAGCGTTTTTTTCAACAACACCAGCATGGCCATGGACGGCACCGACTTGCCCCATAACCGGTTTTCGGACATCCTGGCAGAAGCGGAATTCCGTCCTTTCCGGCACCTGGCCGTGGGCACCAACTTGGGAGTGACTCCTACCCGGGAAGGTTTCAGTCGGGCCAACATAAAACTCGCGTTTCTGGACCTCCCTCGGTTGAACTTTGTTGGCGTGGATTATCTTTACATCAAAAACTTCGCCCAACAGATCAACTTTAACACCTACCTCAATCTCTTGGAATCGGTGAAATCCTGGGTGCAGTACAGCCATACCTTCCGCACCGACAACAAGTTGGAACGCCAATACGGCTTAGTTCTGCAGCGGCAGTGTTGGGGAGTGAATCTCAGTTTCACCCAGCGGCCGGACGACCGGCGTTTCGGCGCCACTTTTTTCCTTCCCGGGATAGGAGAGACGATGAAACGCTCGCCGGTGCGATTCGTGGAAGAAATG
>VGSO01000390.1 GCA_016874945.1 Deltaproteobacteria bacterium | reverse complement strand
AGCCTGTGCTACTGAATCCGAGTTTCTGGTTTTTTCGCGAAGATATTTCCTGTAACACCTTGATTTGATTAATGTAATTAGGTCATTTTTTAGTTTGGTTGCGGCCTTTAGGCCGCGATGTGCTACCAATGCTTTTCATGGATTATGGATGAGCCGCAGGCTCATTTCGACTACTCCCTACTCCCTATTCCCTGGCACCTGCCCCCTGATCCCTCAAATCTTGTATTTCTGGAACCGCTGGGTTCGGGCGGCCACCTCTTTTTCCGGCGCCTTGCCTTCTCCCACCAGGGCCTTGACCTTGGCCAGGCGGTCCGCGGTGGGAGGATGGGTCTTGAACATCCCGCCCGGGGCGCCCTTTTCCTTGGCCATCATCTTGTCCAGGAGAGACGCCACCGCGCCGGGGTCATAGCCGGCCTGCCTCAAGGTCTGCACCGCCGCGGCGTCCGCGGCCTCTTCGGCGCTGCGGCTGTAGCCGCTGACCACGATGGTCTTGAAGACGTCGTCAATGGAGCCTTCAAATAAGGAGACCAGGCTGCCGGCGGCGCCGGCGTATTGCCTGGCCGCTTCGGTCCCCATGGTGGTCAGCACTTCCGTCCACCGGGCCTGGCTGATGGAGTTGATGCCGTCCTTGTTGGCCACGTGGGACACTTCGTGGGCCAGGACCGCGGCCAGTTCATCCTCGCTTTCGCAAGTCTGGAGCAGCCCCCGGGTAATGAGGATCAGGCCCCCGGGACAGGCGAAGGCATTGGGTTCCTGGGTGTCCAGCACCGCGAAATGATAGCCCTTGAAAGTCTGGGGCCGGGCGGACTTACGGGCCACGGTCTGGCCCACTTCATTGACGTACCGGGTAAGCTCCGGGTCCTGGCGCAGGGACTGCTGGGCCAGGATGCGGGCCCCCACCGCCCGCCCCACGTAATATTCTTCGGAATCATTGATGGGCCGGGAGGCCTGCACCGCTTTGGGCACCCCCTTGGCGGCGATGGTGGCCACGGAAGTCACATCTATGCCGGCGCAGCCCCCGAGGACAAAGGCCGCGGCCGCAGACACCAGCAAAATCGCCCCGCGCTTCATGGCTTCAGCCCTCCTTCCTTGATGAAGGCTCTAAGCTGGCCTTCATCCACTTTGAAGGCCTCCACCTTGTCCACCAAGGCGAAATTCGCCTCCGGGTGCTTCTGGCGGTAGCCCGCTTCCACTTCCGGGGTGAAGCCCTTGCCGGCCAGGGCCACTTCGTCGCTGGTGGTCTCTTTCACCGCCCCCCCGGTGAGCAGGCTGGGCAGGCTGAATTTGGCCGGGGCCTTGACCTGGGGAAAAGCCTGCCGGTGCATCCAGCCGCTTTTGCCCTGGAATTCCACTTTGTACCAATCCCCGGACTGGCGGATAACGGTAACTTCCGCGCCCACCGGCGCCGACGCCAGGGGAGTGCTGGCAAAGTCCGGGTCCGGGTAAAGCTGCTGGTTGGGCTGGGAGACCTTCAAAGTCTCGGCCCGGGCCGGTCCGCCGGCCAGGAGCAAGACCGCCACCCCCAGGGCCAGGCAAATTGATTTGTTGCGGAAAAATGCCCGGATCACGCGAACCTCCTTTTTATCCACAGATTTCACAGATTCATACTAATTTTATCGGAAAAGTGGAAAAGTGACAAACTCTATCATCTTGCTCAGTACATATTTTCATAATTGTGGTTAGCTGAGTCAGCGTCCAGGCGCCTGGCCGAATTCCGGCGCTAACGGCAAGGCAGTTGCCGGTGGGGGAGGAAAGGTTCAGCCTCCCAAGGGAATAACCTTCAGCGGAGTATAAGTTGATCCCTGGGGGGAGAGAGTGCTGCGATAGAGAATGATCTCCCTAACCTGAAAGGCGGGCCAGTTGGGGGGCGGAAGTTCTTTGAGCGCCTTGGTCAGCCCATGCCGGCCCTGGGGAGACTTGACCCTTCCCAAGGTCAGATGGGGGTGGAAGGGCCGGCCCTCCGGAGGATGCCCCAGGGTCTCGAAGGCCTTCTCCAACTGCCGGTAAAACCGGGCCAGGGGGACCAGATCCCCCTCCAGCCCCAGCCAGACCACCCGGGGGGCGTTGAGGTTGGGAAAGGCCCCGGCGCCGGTGACTTTGAGCTGAAACGGGGCCTGCGCCGCCGCCACTTCCCCGGCCGCCTGGGCCAAGGTTTCCACGTCCGCAAGGGGCACGTTGCCAAAGAACTTGAGGGTGAGGTGGATGTTCCCAGGCGCCACCCAGCGCACGTCGGCGCCGCTCCTTTTCAACTCCTGCTGATATAGAGCCAGACCCGGCTTCAAACTCTCCGGCAGGTCGATGGCTAAAAAGGCGCGAATCATAATTTCAGGTGTCAGGTTTTAGGTTCCAGGTGTCAGGTTTCAGGTTCCAGGTTTCAGGTTTCAGGTTTCAGGGTTCAGGGTTCAGGTTCCAGGTTCCAGGGTTTTTCCTAACACCTGAAACCTGACACCTGAAACCTATTCACCAAAGCTCCCGGCGCAGGCGGTCCAGGGCCATCTGGGCCGAGAGCACCTTGATCTCTTCCCGGCCGCCGTGAAAGAGATAGTGAAACCATTCCACTGTCTGGGGGGTGGCTAATCC
>VGSO01000389.1 GCA_016874945.1 Deltaproteobacteria bacterium | reverse complement strand
ATTGACGCCTTTTCGGATGGGAACTAGATAGATTTGTTGCACCTGAAACCGAAACTGGTATTATTCATTAAATACTCTAACTCCAACCCTGAAACCTGAAACCTGAAACCTGACCCCTGACCCCTGGCCCCTACCCCTCCCCCAGGATCTCCAGGACCAGCGCCTCGCTGGCGGAGTAAGGGTCGGTGCGTTTCTCCAGGACCTCCCGGAGAATCTCCTCCAGCCGGCCGCTCCGGGTCAACTGGCGCACCAGGTGGAGGTGCATCCCTTCCTTCAGCAATTCCAGGAACTCCTGCCGGACCCGTGCGCCCCGGGCGGCCAGCAGGGCTTCCCCCCCTTCCCGGGCCAGAAATTCCCGGTGCTCTTCCACCCCGGCCATCAACTCTTCGATGCCCTGGTTCTCCAGGGCCTGGGTCTGGTAAATTTTGGGTTTCCAGGCGCTGGTGTGGCGATGGGCCTGGAGGTCCAGCATCATCAGCAGGTCCTGGTAGGTGCGGGAGGCGCCCTCCCGGTCCGCCTTGTTGATCACCAAAAGGTCCGCCACTTCCAGGATGCCGGCCTTGATGGCCTGGATGTCGTCCCCCATGCCGGGAACGGTGACCACCAGGGTGGTGTAGGCGGTGCCGGCGATTTCCACTTCGTCCTGGCCTACGCCCACGGTTTCCACCAGGATATAGTTCTTGCCCATGGCGTCTAATACCGTGATCACCGCCCGGGCCGAGGCGGTGAGGCCGCCGAAGTGGCCCCGGGTGGCCAGGGACCGGATGAACACTCCTTCATCCAGGGTGTGGCGCTGCATACGGATACGGTCCCCCAGGATGGCCCCGCCGGAAAAGGGGCTGGTGGGGTCCACCGCCACCACCCCCACGGTCTGGCCCTGGCGGCGCAGGTGTTGGATGAGGCGGTCCGTCAGGGTGCTCTTCCCCACCCCCGGAGAGCCGGTGATGCCGATGATGTGCGCCCGGCCGCTGTGGGGGTAGAGCCGCTTCAGAATTTCCCGAGCCTGGGGCGCCCCGTCGTCCAGGTCCCGCATGAGCCGCGCCGCGGCCAGCACTTCGCCTTTCAGGATGCGATTTACCGTGTCATTGACATCATTAGCCAGGTCTAGCATGATACCGCCTAAGGTAAAATCTCACGCCAAGACGCCAAGGCGTCAAGATTTTCTGGTTCCCAGGCTAAGCCTGGGAACCAGAAAAATTCATTAATCTTTGTGTCTTGGCGCCTTGGCGTGAGGAATATTCACGTCTTGGCGTCTTGGCGTGAGGCTAATTATAGCATTTTTTTCTTAAATCGATTTTCTGATTTGTTCTGGTCAGGTTTTTCGAGGTAAAATATGCCTATGCGTCCCCTGCTGCCCCGGCTCTACCAGATATTTTCCCACGAGGATAGCCTGCTCATCCTCATTGACGCGGACCCGGACTCCATCGCCAGCGGCCTGGCCTTAAAGCGTCTGCTGTGGCGCCGGGTGGCCTCCTGCACCATCTCCAACATCCGGCCCATCACCCGGCCTCAGAATGAGCGCATGGTGCGCTTGCTGGGGATCTCCCTCACCCCTTATCAGGAGGTGGACCCCGGCGCCTTCAGCCGGAAAGCCCTGGTGGACTCCCAGCCAACCCACCACCCCTTGTTCGGCGACCACCACTACGACATCATTATAGACCACCATCCCCGCCACCCCGCCACCAAGGCCAGGTTTATGGATATCCGTCCCGAATACGGGGCCAACTCGTCCATCATGACCGAGTACCTGCGGGCCGCCCGCATCAAGCCCTCCCTTAAGCTGGCCACGGCACTGTTCTTCGGCATCAAGACCGACACTTCCAATTTTGAGCGCCCGGCCATCGAGGCGGACGTGCGGGCCTTTCACTACCTGTTCGCCTTAACCCGCCTGGCCCTGGTGCGGCGCCTGGAGTTGGCCGAAATCAGCACCTCCATGTTCGCTTACTTCCAGCGGGCCCTAAGCCGCTACCGCATTCGCCATGGCCGCCTTTATGTCTTCCTGGGGCAGGTGCTAACCCCGGACATTCTGGTGATCCTGGCCGACTTCTTCATGCGGGCGGGGGAGATTTCCTGGACCATCATGGGGGGGATTTACCAGGATAAGCTGGTGGTCATCTTCCGGAATGACGGCCTGCGGAAAAACGCCGGGCGCTTGGCCCACAAGGCCTTTGGCAGGCTGGGCGCCGCTGGCGGCCATGCGGCCAGCGCCCGGGCCGAAGTCCCTTTGAGCAATATTCCTGACTTAGCCCCCAACGCCCAATGGCAACTGTGGCAGGAATTCCTCATCCAGCGGGTGGGAGGTTAAGGGGAGGGATTAGGGATCAGGGGCCAGGGGTCAGGTTTTAGGGGTCAGGGAATAGGGAATAGTTTTAATAACTGGGATTAAGGCATTATGGTAACAAATATAAGGCGGGCAGCGCCCGCCATTTCTTTTTCTAAATAACTGGATTTTCATATTATACCAATTTCTAATTGACATTTAACAAACATCGGCTTACTCTCCAAGGGAAAATATATGGAGGGTATGAGCATGGCCCGTCCGAAAAAGGTGGTGAATGTTGCATTGGCCCAGGAAGCCGAGCAGG
>VGSO01000388.1 GCA_016874945.1 Deltaproteobacteria bacterium | reverse complement strand
CCGCTGCACCGCGGCATGCCGGTCATAAGAAGCCGCCCGCCGGGCAAAATTCCGCCGAATGCCTTGTTTTATTTCCATGTCTTTTTTAAGTTGACAGTTGACAGTTGACAGTTCACAGTTCACAGCAAGGACCTATCATTTGCGAAACTGTTAACTGTTAACTGTTAACTGTCAACCGTCAACTATCAACTATTTCTAAAAGCCTCTTTCAAGATTCCATTAAACCGCGCCGCCTGCGTCAGAAATGGCAGGTGGCCCGCATCCGGGAAGAGGTGCAGCCGGGACCCGGCCAGGTGTTCGTGCAGGAAGCGGGCCTGCTCCGGAGGCACAATAACATCCGCCTCCCCTTGAACGATAATGGCCTGGGCCTGGATTTCTCCCAGCCGCGTCCGGCAGTCCTGCCGGAGCAGAAAATCCAGGCCCGCGGCCAGATGTTCCGGCGAAGATTGGTTGTCAAACAACTCCATGACTTCCTCCCGGAACGCTTCTTCCTGAGGGGCCTGTGAATTTAAAGCAAACTCCCTCACCACTGCCCCGGGATCTTTAAGCAGCCCCCGGCGCATGGCCCGCACCGCCGCGGCCGGCTGTCCCCAGGGGTGATCCGGGCGCCGGCAGAAAGATGCGGCCGCGGCCACCAGGACCAGCGCTCCGGGCGCGGCGTTCAAATCGGCCAGGGCTTCCAACAGAAGCATCCCCCCCAGGGACCAGCCCACCAGGACGCAGTCCTCCAGGGGCAGCCGCGGCAAATAAGTTTTCACCCACACCGGCTCCCAGCCAGGGATATCCGGAGCCAGCACCTCCATCGACCCTTCGAAAGCTTCCACCTGCCGCTGCCAAATGCGGCTTCCAGTCCCCCATCCGTGGAGCAATACCAGCTTTTTCATTAACGCCAAGCTAAATGGACTATTAAAGTATTGGTGGCACATCGCGGCCTAAAGGCCGCAACCAAACTAAAAAATGACCTAATTACATTAATCAAATCAAGGTGTTACAGGAAATATCTTCGCGAAAAAACAAGAAACTCGGATTCAGTAGCACAGGCTTTCCAGCCTGTGCATGAACAGCCGAGGACGGCTGTTCTACATTTTCCATAAGTGCCCGAGAATTTTTCAGAGCAGCCATTCATGGGCCTTCGGCCCACTCATAATGAAAAGTTTGTGTAGCCGCAGGCTTCAGTCTGCGCCAGCACAGGCTGGAAAGCCTGTGCTACCAAATTTTAAGAACTTTTCGGGGCAGCTTGGGAACGAGGAAAACGTCCTGCCTAAAACCTGCCAACGGCTAACCGCCAACGGCTAACTGCTCACTGCTCACTTTTAATTCCTCCGCCAAGCCTGCAATAGTCTCTAAGGCCTGCGCCAGGTCTTCCCGGGCATGGGCCGCGGACAGGGAAAAGCGCACCCGGGCCTTCCCCGGCGGCACCGTGGGGGGCCGCAGCCCCACCGCCATCAGTCCCCGGTTCTGCAGCGCCTGGGCAAATTCCAGGGTCCGGCTATTCTCTCCCACCAATACCGGCACGATCTGGGTTTCGCTCCCCAGGGTGTCCAGACCCGCGGCAGCCAGCCCCCGGCGGAATTTATCAGCCTCCTCCAGGAGATAGCGCCGGCGTTCCGGCTCCCCGGCCGCGATTTTTAGGGCCTGGTCAATAGCCCCCAGCACCGGCGGCGGCAAGGCGGTGGAATAAATAAAGGACCGGGCCCGGTTGTGCAGATAATCTATGAGCCGCCGGTCCCCGGCCACGTACCCTCCCAGGGAGCCCAGGGCCTTGGAAAAAGTGCCCATGTGAATATCCACCTGATCCGTGAGGCCCAGGCCCTGGGCCAGCCCGGCGCCTCCCGGGCCCAACACCCCGGTGGCGTGGGCTTCGTCGATCATCAGCCAGACCCCGTATCTCTCCCTGAGGGCCACCAGGTCGGCCAGGGGTGCCAGGTCGCCGTCCACGGAAAACACCGAGTCGGTGATGATAAGGCGCTTTTTCCCTGAAGTCCCTTGCAGCAGTCTTTCCAGGCGGTTTAGGTCCCGGTGGGGGAATCTCTCCAGCGCCGCCCCGGAAAGCTTGATACCGTCATAAATGCTGGCATGGTTGAGCCGGTCGCTGAAAATGACATCCCCCGGCCCTACCAGCGCCGAAATGGCCCCCACATTGGCCATGTAGCCGGTGCTGAAGATCACTGCGGCCTCGACGCCCTTGAAGGCCGCCAGCCTTTCTTCCACCGCCTCGTGCAGGGCCAGATTCCCCGCCACCAGCCGGGAGGCCCCGGACCCCGCGCCCCAGCGGGCCGCGGCTTCCTGGGCCGCGGCCACCAGCCGGGGGTCCTGGGACAGGCCCAGATAGTCATTGGAAGAGAGATTTAACAGGACCCGGCCATTGACTCGCACCTTGCCGCCGGGGAGGACCTCCTCCACCACCTGCAAGCGCCGGCGCAGGGCCTGGCCTTCCAAGGCCTCTAGTTCTTGAGCCAATCGTTCCATTGTGGGCACTTTTTGGTGAGGGGGCCGGGGGCGCCCGCCCGTACCCCCTCCTCCAATCCCTGAAGAGGGCATTTACTTTAGCTGGGGAAGGCGGAGCCGCAGGCTCCGCCTTCCCCAGCGCCCTCATGGGGGTAGG
>VGSO01000387.1 GCA_016874945.1 Deltaproteobacteria bacterium | reverse complement strand
TATTTGCCGCGGCCAAGCTCTTCGACAACAACTTCACCTTTGACTACAACGGCCCCTGGGCTCCCCATAACTTTGTAGAGTTAGATCTGCAGCTTTAATTCCAGGCTCCCGGAAGGAGATGCCATGTTTTTCGTTGACGACCTGCTGCTGTCCCCCATTAAAGGCATCTTCTGGGTGTTCCGGGAGATCCACGACGCGGCCCAGCAGGAACTGGCCGGCGAGAGCGAGGCCATCACCGCGGCCCTGAGTGAACTCTACATGCGGCTGGAAACCGGGCAGATCACCGAGGTGGAGTTCGATGCCCAGGAGAAGGCGCTCCTGGACCGGCTGGACCGCCTGCAAGCGGAAGAAGCGCCGGCGCCGGAACCCGAGGCGAAACCGGCCAAACCGCGCCCCAAGGCCAGACGGCCCAGGAAGAAATCCGCAGTAAAACCGGCAATGATCGCCTGAAGCGTTGGCGGCGCCATCACCGGCGTCCAGGCGAAACGCCGGAGAAAAGGCGCGCGGATCGGCGGCGGGGTTGTGAGGGCGAGGCGCAGGGGGAATGGGGAAAGCTTGATGAGGTCGCGGACACTTTACCCGCCGGCGGCAGGCGCCGGCCCGGATGTGCATAATGGCGCTGACCAATATTCCCATGGGGGCCACGGGCGTGCTTACTTTTTTAGCGGATCCCCATCTCAGACTATTATTCTTCGGCGGCAAAGGGGGGGTGGGGAAGACCACCTGCGCCGCGGCCGCCGCGCTCCGCTATGCCCGCCGCTTCCCCCAGGGTTCCTTCCTCCTGGTCTCCACTGATCCGGCCCACTCCCTGGCCGACAGCCTCGGCGACTTTAACCCCCCCCGAAATTTAAAGGTCCTGGAGTTCAACGCCCAGGAGGCTCTGGAGGCCTTTAAGGCCAGAAACCGCGACAAACTTGGCGAGATCGCAGCCCGGGGCACTTTCCTGGATGAGGAGGATATTCGCCGCATCCTGGACCTCTCTCTGCCCGGCCTGGATGAACTCATGGCCCTGCTGGAGATCGCCGGCTGGGCGGAAAGGCGGGCCTACGACCTCATCGTGGTGGATACCGCACCCACGGGGCACACGCTGCGGCTGCTGACCACGCCGGAGTTGATCCGCGGCTGGCTTAAGGCCCTGGACGCCCTGCTGGCCAAGCACCGCTTTATGCAGCAGCGTTTCCGGGGTTCGTATCAGCCCGACGAACTGGACGAATTTCTGGTGGAACTGGCCGCCGCGGTGAAGCAGATGGAGGGTCTGCTGCGGGATTCCCGGGCCTGCCGCTTTGTGCCGGTGATGCTGGCGGAAGACCTCGTCATCAGCGAGACCGTGAATCTCCTGGGCGAACTGCAGCGCATGCATATCCCGGTGACGGAGATCGTGGTCAACCGCCTCTATCCGGAGAATTCCTGCCCCCTCTGCGGCGAAGGGCGGCGGCGTCAATGGCAGCTCCTGAGAGAGCTATTCAGCAGCGGCCAGTTAGCCGGATATGCTCTCCTGGGCGTGCCCCTATGCCCAGAGGAAGTGCGGGGTGCGGGCCTGGAGATCTTTTGGCAAGGGGCCATCCCCCTGGATGTCGCCGCTCCGGCCCTTCCCCAGCCCCCCATGGAACTGCCGCCCCGGGTGGAGGCCGCGCCCCCGTGTCCCTCTCCTAACCTCACCTTCCTGATCTTCGCCGGCAAGGGAGGCGTGGGCAAGACCACCCTGGCCTGCGCCACCGCGGTGCGCCTGGCCCAGGAATTTCCCGACAAAGAGATCCTGCTGTTTTCCACCGACCCGGCCCACTCCCTGGCCGCCTGCCTGGAGGCGCCTATCGGTCCCCAGCCGGTGCGCCTCGGCCCGGGCCTGACGGCCATGGAGATCGACGCCCCGGGGGAATTCGTCGCGCTAAAAAGACGGTACCAGCAAGAACTGGAGCAGTTCCTGAAAACTGCGTTCGAGAATTTCGATTTCCCCTTTGACCGCCGGGTGATGGAGCGGATGCTGGACCTGTCCCCCCCCGGCCTGGATGAAATCATGGCCCTGGTGCGAGCCATGGATTTTATGGAGCAGGGCCGCTACGACATTTTTATCCTGGATTCGGCCCCCACCGGCCATCTCCTGCGCCTCCTGGAACTGCCGGAACTCATCGACCAGTGGCTCAAGACCTTTTTCGGCTTGCTCCTGAAGTACAAGCTGGCCTTTCGATTTCCGGATCTCTCCCAGCATCTGGTAAGGATTTCCCGGGACCTGAAACTCCTGAGAAACCTGTGGCGTGACCCGGCCCGGGCCGCGCTCTACGCGGTGACCATCCTCACGGAAATGGCCTTCCAGGAGACCGGCGACCTGCTGGCGGTCTGCGGGCGCTTAGGGGTGCCGGTGCCGGTGCTGTTTCTCAACCAGGCCACCCCGGCCTGGGATTGTCCCCTGTGCGCCGCCTTGAACCGACGGGAGGCGCTCATCAAGGACAAGTTTCAGCAAACCTTTGCCGGCCGGCATCAAACCATCATCTATCGCCAGAGCGAACCCCGGGGCCTGAAGCGCCTGGGTGAATTGGGACAAGTCCTATACCAACACAGATTGATGGAGAAGCATCATGGGGCTGTTACTGATATGCCCGCATTGTCGGGT